>CANICR010000047.1 GCA_947466405.1 Chitinophagaceae bacterium
AGATTTGATAACTTTAAGATGATGAGAGTTTCTATAGCTGTGTCGAAGCGTGTAAAATATACCTAATAGAATTCCAAATGTTATCCCTTTTAGTAAGTCTGTTAATAGAATTGCAATAATAGTCCCAATGAATGGCATGAATTGCTCCCATCCTAGTTTGTACATTTCTTTAAATAGTGACGGCTTAGCAAGTTTATATCCAACGATTAATAGAATGGCTGCAAGACAAGCCAATGGCACCATGTTTAATAATGATGCTATAAATAAAGCGCTTATTAATAAAAAGACACCATGAAAAATGGCAGATAATTTTGTTTTTCCTCCAAAATTTATATTAGCAGAACTTCTAACAATTACTTGAGTAATAGGAAGTCCTCCAATAAGTCCTGAAATCACATTACCTAATCCTTGAGCTTTTAATTCTCTGTTTACCGGTGTAATTCTTTTTAGTGGATCAAGTTTGTCGGTAGCTTCTACACAAAGTAATGTTTCTAAGGAGGCTACGATTGCTATTACGATTGCGATTTTCCATACTTCTAAATTGTTTAAATACGTAAAATCTGGAAGTGTAAATTGATGAAAAAAGTCAGTCAAAGTGCTCGGAGCTGGTAAAGATACTATCTGATTTGTTTTAAGTGCAAATGGTAGTAAACCATTATTAAAACAATTAAACATTGCAATTCCAAATACCACAACTACAATTGGCCCCTGGATAATTTGAAAAATTTTATGTTTTTTTGATAAATATTGCTCCCAGAATATCAGTAGGGCTAAAGAAATTAAAGAAATAAATAATGCTCCAGGAGTAATAAAATTCAATGCTCTTCCAATTTCCGAGATTGTATTTTGACCATCAGCTTGAAAGAAAGCATCGTCACCCTCCACATCAAAATCCCATCCTAGTGCATGTGGGATTTGTTTTAATATGATAAGTAGTCCTATGCCACTTAACATTCCTTTTATAACAGAATTAGGAAAGAAGTAAGCGATAAATCCTGCTTTAGCATAACCTAATATTAATTGAAATACCCCTGCTAATACAATAGTCACTAAAAATGCATTCCAATTGCCCCCAAGTGAAGCAATGGCTGAGAATACAATTACTGCTAATCCTGCTGCAGGCCCACTAACCCCTAGTGGTGATCCACTTGCTGCTCCCACTATAATTCCGCCAACTATTCCAGCTATTATGCCCGCAAATAATGGAGCACCGGAAGCTAAGGCGATTCCTAAACATAATGGAACTGCTACAAAAAATACGACAATACTAGCGGGTAAATCAGATTTAAAATGATTGAAAATGTTGTTCTTTGCCATGAAAATTTATTTTAGGATGTAAAATAGTAAAATAATCATAAATAATAGTAAAGCTATCAAAAATAATTGTAAAATAATTTTATTTTCCTAAATTTGCTTTCTTTTCATTTGATTTAAAAATGTTTATGAAACAGCAATTACAGATAAGAATGAATGAAAACTTATTTCTGAGGAATCCTGCTCAGTCAGAACTAGGAAAAAAAATAGTGGGTAGTAGTATATTACTTATACATAATAATGGCTTTGAAAATTTTACATTTAAAAAACTTGCCGAAGTAATTGGCACTACTGAGGCCGGGGTATATAGATATTTTGAAAATAAACACAAGCTTTTGGTTTACCTAACTTCATGGTATTGGGGGTGGCTTGAATTTCAGATTGTTTTTAAAACCAATAATATCAAAAATCCTGTAGTAAAACTAAAAAAAGTTATTTCACTGCTTGGGTCTGCAGTTGAAGATGATTTACAAACAGATTATATAGATGAAGGTGTTCTGTATAAAATTATTATTAAAGAAGGCTCTAAGGCGTACTTAACTAAACAAGTAGGGGAGGATAATGAAAAACATTTCTTCAAACCATACAAGGATTTGTGTTCTATTGTTGGGGATATTATTATTGAATGCAATCCGAAATATAAATATCCAAAATCTTTGGCGTCAACGCTTATTGAAATGTCCCATTTTCAAAACTTTTTCATGATAAACTTACCATCATTAACAGACTTTGGTAATTCAAAAGAACCCAATGATATCGCTTTGTTTTTAACCGATCTGGTTTTTTCTTCTATAAATAAAAAGTAAACAATGAATAGTCCCTATCAAAGATTTTGGCAGTTATTAAAACCTGACAAGAAAGAAATATACCAGGTATACACCTATGCCTTTTTTAAAGGTGTCATAGCTTTGTCTTTACCGTTAGGCATTCAGTCAATCATCAATTTAATTCAAGCCGGAAGAATTTCTACTTCATGGATGGTACTAATTGGTATTGTAATTATGGGTATTGCCTTGGGAGGGTATATGCAAATAATGCAAATGAGAATTATGGAAACCATTCAACAAAAAATATTTACAAGAGCAGCTTTTGATTTTACTTATCGAATTCCAAAAATTACCTTTACTCAAATCAATAAATATTATGCTCCTGAATTGGTAAACAGATTTTTTGATGTTGTTACGCTTCAAAAAAGTGTATCCAAAATTATTATTGACTTTTCAAGCGGATTTTTACAAATTACATTTGGTCTGATTCTTCTTTCCTTGTACCATCCTTTTTTTATTTTATTCAGTATTTTATCCGTCATACTTATTTATGTAATCATTAAGTTGACTTCTAAAAAAGGATTACAAACCAGCCTTCAAGAATCTAAGTATAAATTTCAGGTTGTTTCATGGCTTGAAGAACTTGCCCGATCGAAGGATTCTTTTAAACTAGCCGGTGAAACACACTTGCCTGAAACCAAAACCGATCAGCGAGTGATAGGATATCTACATTCCAGAGAAAGTCATTTTCAGGTAATGAAGACTCAATATTTTTTGTTGTTAGCTTTTAAAATCCTTGTAGCCCTTGGCCTTTTAATGATTGGTGGTCTTTTGGTATTGAATCAGAAAATGAATATCGGTCAGTTTGTTGCTGCTGAAATTATTATTTTATTAGTAATAGATTCTGCTGAAAAACTAATTGTAAACCTTGAAAATGTATTTGATACAATAACTTCGCTTGAAAAAATCGGAGAAGTATTTGATCTGGAACTGGATAATTCGAATCAATCCACCTTAGCTAACGATACTATTTCAGATCCTATCAAAGTAGAATTGAAGGATGTTAGTTTTACATATCCTGGACGAAATGAACCTATACTTAAAAATATACAATATGTATTTAGTTCAAATAAAAATTATTGCATTTCTGGTAATAATGGCTCTGGTAAATCTACTTTGATTCATTTAATTAGTGGATTGTATCAGCCCCAAATGGGAAATGTATGCATCAACGATTTGCCAATCGGAAATTTTAACATTCCTGAACTATATAAAAAAATCGGAAACGGTTTAAATGAAGAAACCATCTTTGAGGGAAGTTTTTATGAAAACATAACATTAGGAAGAGATTTTATCCGAAATGAAGATGTCTTTTGGGCTATTGATAAACTATTCTTATCCGAGTACATAAAAACATTACCCAATGGATTAGATACTAAAATTGACATTTCCGGGTATAAGTTATCTAAAAGTGTGACTCAAAAATTGATCATAGCCAGAAGCATTGTGAATAAGCCAAAATTATTGCTATTGGAAAATCATTTAGATTCGATTGAAGACAAAGAAAGACAAACCATTGTTGATTTTTTGACGGATAAAAATAATGGATGGACTTTAATTGCTATTTCAAACGATCCATATTTAAAAAAGAAATGTGATTCAGTTATTAGTATGGAGGCAGGTGATCTAATCTCTTAATAACGGTTAAAGTAATAAGTATGTTGAATATCACTCAAAGTAAAATAGATAAAAAAGAAAGAATACCGCAATTGGATTCTTTTCGGATTCTTTCTAGTAGAACCAATAGCCGTGCTCTAATTAAATTATTATATTTTTTAGGAGTAATCGGTATGTTGATTTTATTTCTTCCCTGGACACAAAATATCCGATCTTTTGGAAATGTAACAGCCTTGCAACCCAATCAAAGACCCCAAACAATCCATTCTATTATTGCAGGACGGATTGAAAAATGGTATATACAAGAAGGTCAATTTGTAAAGAAAGGGGATACTATCCTATTTATCAGTGAAACCAAAGAAGATTATTTAGATCCTAATTTGGTTAAAAATGCAGAAAGCCAATTGAAATCTAAAGAGTTTTCAGTTAAATCATATTTCAATAAGGTAAGTGCGAATGATAATCAAATAGACGCGGCTATAAAATCGAGAAAATTAAAATTGGAGCAGGCGCAAAATAAATTGCTTCAAGCCAATCTGAAAGTTCAAAGCGATAGTATAGATGTAACTGCAGCAGAAGTAAATCTAAAAGTAGCCAAGGATCAGCTTGATCGAATGGAAAAATTATATAAAGATGGATTAAAATCCTTAACGGATTTAGAAACAAGAAAACAAAAAATGCAGGAAGCCAAAGCTAAATCTATTTCACAGCAAAATAAATTGATATCTAGTCAAAATGAAGTACTAAATGCTAAAATCGAAATTCAATCCATACAAGCAGATTTTAATGATAAAATTGCCAAATATGAATCAGATAAGTTTTCTACCCTTTCTAATTTATATGATGCAGAGGCATCCGTAACAAAACTACAAAATCAGTTTGTAAATTATAGTATCCGATCAGGTATGTATTATATACTAGCTCCTCAGGATGGATTTATCACCAAGGCTATTCAATCAGGAATTGGAGAGATAGTAAAAGAAGGAACGGAAATTGTAAGTATCATGCCTTCTGATTATCAGCTAGCGGTAGAAATGTATGTAGAGCCTATGGATATTCCATTGTTGCAAAAAAAGCAATCAGTTCAAATTCAATTTGATGGATGGCCAGCTATTATTTTTTCTGGTTGGCCTGGTATTACCTATGGAACATATACCGGCGAAATTGTTGCTATAGATAATTTTATCAGTCAAAATGGAAAATTCAGAGTATTGCTGGCTCATCAGGAAAATACACCAAATTGGCCTCAGCAAATTAAAATCGGGGCAGGGGCTACCACTATTACTCTATTGAATGAGGTTACTATTTGGTACGAGCTATGGAGAAAAATAAATGGATTTCCACCCGATTATTACAACAATAAAGTAAAACAAAATGAATCAAGTAAATAAGTACATATTTATAACTTTGTTGATTATTTTTCCTTTTACTTCATCTGCTCAAAATGAACAGAATGTAAAACTAGCCTTTGACGAATTTTTAAAAATGGTAAAACAATACCATCCTATTGCTAAACAGGCCGATTTTCTTGTATCTAATGCAAAAGCAAATAAATTAACTTCCAAAGGAGGGGTTGATCCCAAAATATTTTATGATTTTCAAAATAAATATTACGATTCAAAAAGCTATTATCAATTATCCAATGGGGGGCTTCAAATTCCAACATGGTATGGTATTGATTTTAAAGTAGGACTTGAAAATAACTTTGGACAATTCGTCAATCCACAAAATGTTACTGCAAACCAAGGTTTGTCATATGCTCAAATATCTTTACCTCTTTTACAAGGGTTGTTGATTGATGAAAGAAGAGCTACATTAAAAAAGGCTATGCTTTTTGATAAAATGTCTTTGTTTGATAAAACAATCATGTTGAATGATTTGATATATCAAGCTGGTAAATCTTATTGGGATTGGCAATTGGCTTATGCGAATTTACAAGTGTTTCAATCTGCTCTGAATATTGCTCAACAAAGGTTTAATGCGGTTAAAAGAACGGTAGTGCTAGGCGATCGCCCTGCTATAGATACTGTTGAATCTTATATTCAATTACAAGAACGCTTGATGAGTGTACAACAATCTCAAGTTGATTTCAAGGAAAAAACCCTTTGGTTATCTAACTATATGTGGTTAGATAACAATATTCCTATTGAATTGACAGAAAAATCAATTCCTGAAAAATTTTCAATCTCCTTGGAACAAAAAAAAATACTTTTAACCTTTTTGATGAATACGGATAGCTTGATAGATAATCATCCAGAAATAAAAGTATATGAATTTAAACGCAAGCAAAATGAAATTGATTTTCAGCTTAAAAAAGATAAACTGAAGCCAACTTTGAATATTCAATATAATCCATTAGGACAATCTACAAATCTTAATTGGCTTAGTTTAAATAATTACAAATGGGGTTTTGGACTGGGATTTCCTTTGTTGTTGAGAAAAGAAAGAGGAGAGGTTAAAATGGCGAAGATCAAAATAGATAATATTGTAAGTGAAATGGCAAACAAGAAAAATATACTAATCAATAAAGTAAAACTAAAGCAATTTGAATTGGAGAATTATAAAAATCAGTATACTATTTATACTAAGACCGTTGATAGTTATGAACAACTTTGGTTATCTGAAAAACAATTATTTGATACAGGAGAAAGTTCTTTGTTTATGATTAACAGCCGGGAAATGAGCTATATCAATGCTCAATTGAAATTAAACGACATGTATACGAAAAATAAAAAAGCCATTATTGAAGTATTGTATGCATTAGGTCAAATTGAAAACCTGGCATTGTAAACGGAAAGTCCTTTGAATAATATACATGTAAAAGCCTCCGTTGTATGAGGAGGCTTTTAAGAAGTTGTTAATAATATTTATAATCCAGCTACTATTTCGAAACTTAAATTTGCAGACATTGGAACTTTGTGTGGGATTGGAGCATTGGTGCTACCTGATATTATATAGTTAAAACTATCCGCTTTTATATACGGAAGTACATCTACATTCATAAGATCCAATGTTATAGAAGTAAGATTCGAGCCAGGTGTAATATTTCTACTTCCAATTTCTAAAGTATCCAATCCAACCCCGGTCAATTTGGCTGATACGTAATCAATCATACCAAAAGTTACAGGATTTGTAAGTGAAGAATCAAGTATATTGATATTGCATAACTTTATTTTTGCTGATTTTATTCTGTTTAGGTTAAAATTGTTGCTAGCAGCAAAATTAGAAATATCCGTATTTATATTTTCACCGGCAAAAGTTACATTCCCTACAGCGCTAGTAGTGTCAATTTCAAAAGTTATGTTTGAAAAGGTTTTTGTGAAAGTTGCATTTAAAACTTTTTCACAAGATGAAATAGTAAAAATGGAAGCAATTAAGAGCAATAGAACGCAGAAGTTTATTTTTTTAATTTTCATAATAGTTATATTTAATAACAAAATTAATCATTTTTTGTTATGTATAAAAAATAATTAAATTAAACTTATCTAAATTCGCAGATTATTAATGGTGTAAAAAATAAATATGAGTAAAATAATAGCAGTTTCTATAGTTGTAATTTGTAGTCTTACAATTTATTTTAAAGCGGATTGCAAAAACCTTGAAAAGGTGAAAAATAATCAAGATTCCCTTTTAATTAATGCAAAAACTTCAAATATTGATACAATTACTCTCGGCGGTGGCTGTTTTTGGTGTGTAGAAGCCATCTACAATAGAGTAAATGGTGTACTAAATGTAGAAAGTGGTTATTCTGGAGGAACCCTTGTTAATCCATCCTATCGTGAAGTTTGTACATTAAATACCGGACATGCAGAAGTTGTCCAAATTATATATGATACAAAAATAATTACGCTAGAAGAATTATTAAAAGTCTTTTTTACCGTTCATGACCCAACAACTATAAACAGGCAAGGCGATGATATTGGAGAACAATACAGATCAGTTGTTTTTTATAGAAACAACAAGCAGTACAAAATCACAAAAGAAATAATTGATGCATTAAATAAAGATAAAGTGTTTAATAATCCAGTTGTCACAAAGTTGAGTCCATTCAATGTTTTTTTTAAAGCAGAAGTATATCATCAAAATTATTATGATTTAAATAAAAATAAACCGTATTGTAAATTAGTAATACAGCCTAAGGTTGAAAAATTCGAAAAGTTATTTAAAAGTAAAATTAAAAAACAACACTAATTACAATGCTTCCATTTTGATCAAATCTTTTTTAATTATTTTCCCATACTCATCTGCTAGTTTGTTAATTGATGCTGGATTAAATGATTTACTCTGAGCAGAATATATCAGCTCCTTATTTTCTATATCATACAAGTTGCTCTCCCAAAAATAGTTAGTGCTTTCGCTATAATAGCCCGGTTCATAAATGCGATCATAAATAGTAGTATAATACCCCCAAAATCTTCTTTGATAAATAATATAAGGAGAATAATAAACCCTGCTTGGAGTATAATACCTCTCTTTTTCTTTATTTAGTAAAACAATAGTTAATACTGCATCTATACCATCTTTTTGTAAGGAATTTAATATTGTCTCTTCTGATTTGTTTTCAAATGTTTTAGGGCCATACCTATTTATTGATGATATGGCTTTAACACCTGCTTCATTAAGGTCTTCCACTAAATGATTTTCCATATTTTCTCGTAAATAAATGTCTGAGAAATTTGAAAGAGCTACAACAAGTATTTTTGAATATTTTTTTGTTGACGAAGTGTTTTTCCATGAATGAATTAATGTAGATGTTGAGCATCCAATAATCTGAACAATAAAAAAAAGGTATACATATAGTAGCTTCATAAAAAAATACTTATTTAAACTGATATTATTTTTCAATTCTATCAATTTCAAAACTCAGTTTAACAGTAACTCTATATTCAGTTATCTTATTATTGTGAATTACAGCACTTTGGTCTTCAATCCATAAAGATCTGATATTGTGTATTGTTTCACCAGCATGTTTAACTGCATTTTGCGCGGCGTCTTCCCAATTTTTTGTAGAATTTGCCATTACTTCAATTACTTTTACTATGCTCATTTTATTTTTATTTAATTTTTATAATATTGTAAATCCAAGAAAAAAATCTATTCTTTTTAAAACGATTTAACAATGAATTGGACTTTTGTTTCATTAAGAAATCAATGATATTACTTCCTCGATCTTTTAATATTTCCGATAATACTTGCTGAAAAATATTTTTAGCAGAAACACTTTTTTTGATATCACTCCAATCTTTTTTTATGTCAATTTCTAATCCATTAATTTTCTTAGAAAGCTGCTCTTTTTTTATTTCAAATTCTTTTAGGTGGTTTATTTTATTCATTTTTTTTGATTAAGACAATATCTAATAACTAATTTGATTATTGGCTTATGTATTAAACTGTTTCTTTTTACCCAAAAAATAATTCCAAGTATTATAAACATAAATGACACCATTAGAAAACCAAAAAAATAACTATCTAATACATTAGAAAAAGCAAATGCTATTGAAATTCCCAAAAAAATAAATGTCAATAAAAAAATGAAAAACAAAGTAAGTAGCAAAAAAAGATTGCTCAATATAGCCGAAATCATTTCTATTGATTTTATCTCAGCTAATTCTATATTGTATTTAATATAGTCCTTAACATGCGATATCAAGTCTTCTACTTTCTCAAAAGTGTTAATCATTTCTTACAATTAATGCTAAATGTAATCACCTGTATTGTCATTGATTGACTCAAGTCTGTTTTTCAACTCAGACTTGATAGAATTTATTCCTTCTGTTCCTTTTTTTATTGTACCTTTTAAGCTTTCACTAAATTTATTGCTTGTATCAATTATCTTATTTCTTGTATCTTTTCCTTTATTTGGCGCAAATAAAAGACCTAAAATGCCACCAATGGCTAAGCCAATTCCGGCCGCGACTAATATTTTTGTATTCTTTTCCATGATTTTATTTTTATTAATTTAATAATATTGTTATGCAGCTAAAATACCTATATAACAACCTGTATAAAATGATATAAAATGGTTTCCGTATGACGCACATCAAGAATTAAAATGTAATAACATTAATTAAGAAATCGATATAAAAAGAGAGCCGGATAGAAATCCGGCTCGTATCTATTATCCAATATCCTATGAAAAACCTAAAGCGAAAGTAGTGTAAGAGGATTTTGAAATAAATGATTATTATCACTTCAGCTATTGATATAAAAAGAGAGCCGGATAAAAATCCGGCTCGTATCTATTATCCAATATCCTATGAAAAACCTAAAACGAAAGTAGCTTAATATGTTTTTAAAATAAATGATGATTATCATTTCATTCATTGATATAAAAAAAAGAGCCGGATAGAAATCCAGCTCGTATCTATTATCCAATATCCTATGAAAAACCTAAAGCGAAAGTAGCATAATAAGGTTTTGATTTTTATGATGCTGATCATCTTTTATAATGTTATTATATAGGCACTGGAATTATTTATTTTTTTCAATTTTTTTGAAATACCCCCTAAATAGAAAGTTGTGTTTTAATGCTTCCATATAAATATTAAAACGATCTGTTGCTTTTTCTATATTATTCATTGATCTATTTATAGAATGTACAATAGTAGAATCTTTAAGTAATGCATGTATTGGCCCATAGCCCTGATTAATGTCTGCATCTATTTTATTGGTGAGTATATTTATTTTTCTAGCAAGTTCATCTGCTTGACTTCCCGCATTATTTATATTTTTTACTATATTTCTAAGGTCATTCGATAATACAGTGTCATAAAGTAGTGTACTTATTGTTCCGCTTCCATTAGTTATTTTATCGATCGCAATTTTAGCGTCATCTAAAATTAAATTAGTTTTTTTAGAAGCTACATCTAAATTAAAAACAAATGAATGTAATTTCTTGGGAACAAAATCATCTTTGAGAAAATTCCATAATGCGGTGCTTTCATTTATTTGCATAATAGTTTGTTTTAGATTTTCTGCTATTATAGCTATATCGTTGTTAGTTTTAAAGAGTGTTCTTAGCATATCATCTGTATCAATGGGTTTTCTTGTAATTAAAACATCATTTTCTTGAACTAAAGGAGATTGCTTTCTTATTGATGAAATATTTACCACTTTATTTCCTACTAATCCGTCTGTACCAATGGAAACTAAAGCATTTTTTCTGATAATTTTTTTCATTTTATTTTCAATATTCATAAATACCTCAACGACAGTATCATTTATAAATTTAATTTTAGACACACTGCCTACATCAATTCCGGCATACCTAACATTATTTCCATCTTTTAAACCCTGTACATTTTCAAACCTGGCTTTTAAAACAAAATTTGATCCAAATAAATTTCTGTTTTTACCAATGAAATAAAGTAGTAATATTAGTAGAGCCATTCCTGTTGAAACAAAAAATCCAAGCTTCATGTTTTTGTATAATTTGCTACTCATTTTAATTTTTTATTATTCAAAAAATTGTTTTACTAATGGATTTGTATTTAATTTTAATTCTTGATAATTACCAAACGCAAAACATTTACCATCTATTAAAACAGCAACTTTATCACTTGCTAGTTTTACGCAATTCATATCATGTGAAATAATTAGCGACCCTGTGTTGTATTTATTTTTAATTTCAATCATTAATTTTATTATTTCTTTTCCAGTAATAGGATCTAATCCTGTGGTAGGCTCATCATATAAAATTATTTCTGGCTTTAAAATTAATGTCCTTGCTATTGCAATTCTTTTTCTCATTCCTCCAGAAAGTTCTATTGGCATCATATTTAAAGTATGTGTTAAACCAACATCATATAATGCTTGTAAAATCATTTTGTCTATTTCTAGTTGATTTATTTTAATCCAATGTCTTCTTAACGGGAATTCAAGATTTTCTTTTACAGTCATAGAATCATACAAAGCATTACTTTGAAATAGAAACCCAATTTTTGATCTTATTTTATCTAGTTCAATAGCAGATTGATTATTGATGTCTTTATTAAATATTTTTATTTTACCACTATCTGGCTTTAATAACCCAACTAGGCATTTTATTAATACGGATTTTCCTGACCCGGATTTTCCTAATACAACTATATTTTCTCCTTTATGTAATGTCAAATTAAAGCCATCTAATACATTTATTTCGCCAAAAGATTTTTTTAAATTTGAAATTTCTAAAATGACAATATTTTTATTTTCTATTTCATTCATAATCTTCTCCATTAGTTAAATCCGAGTAAATCGGATATTTGTACTGCCAGCAAATCCAGAATAAAAATCATGACAGAAGATACTACAACAGCAGCATTAGCACTGCTTCCAACACCTTCTGTACCTTTGTTGCTATTATACCCTTTATAGCAGCCGATTATACCAACAGCAAATCCGAAGAAATAAGTTTTTATATATGCGGGAATAACATCTCTAAATTCAAGTGATTCAAAAATTTGTGTCCAGAAAAAATTGAAACTGATAGAACCTTTAATATTTACTCCTAAATAAGATCCGTAAAGTGATATTGCATCACTTAATATTATCAGAATAGGCAACATTAAGGTTGTTGCCAAAACCCTTGAAATTACCAAGTATTTGAATGGGTTTGTTCCGCTAACTTCCATTGCATCTATTTGTTCTGTTACTTTCATTGATCCAAGTTCAGCACCAATGCTAGATCCTATTTTGCCTGCAAAAATTAGTGCGGTAATTACTGGGCCGATTTCTCTTATTATTGCAATTCCTACAATAGCCGGAAGTTGAGATTCTACTCCATAATCTATCATAAATGGACGTAATTGCATAGTCAATACTAGACCCATAATAAATCCAGTAAGACCTACAAGTGGTAATGATTTATATCCTATAATATAGCATTGTTTAAATATCTCTTGAATTTCATAAGGAGGCTGAAGAAACCTAGCAAAAAAATTTCCGATAAATTTTGACGTGTTACCTACTTCATTGAAGAATGTTTTTGACCGTATAGAATTTTGCATGTATAATTTATTTACACTTGATTCATTTGAACTTTTATTTTTAATAAATCATTGTTTGTTTCTACTTTATTTTTCCAGCATTTAAAATTGTAAAAAGTAGTTTTTGCAATACTTTCTAAAGCTTCCACTGTAGCGAATGCTTGATGTGGAGTTATTAATACATTCTTCATTTTCTTTAACTCTAAATACAACTTATCTTCAATAATTTCATTTGTCATATTTCTAAAAAAGATATTTTTTTCAAATTCATACACATCTGCCCCGTAGTAACCAATTTGACCTGATTTTAAATTTTGTATAAGATCTACTGTATTTACTATTGCGCCCCTGGCAGTATTTATAATCATAACATTATTTTTCATCCTTCTAAGTAGTTGTTCATCAATTAAATGCTTTGTTTTTTCGTTTAGAGGAGTATGTATAGATATTATATCTGATTCTTCGCATAGTGACAATAGGCTTGTGTAATTAACATTATATTCTTTTTCTATTTTTGAATTTTTCGTGATATCATTAGCTAATATTTTACATCCAAAAGAAGAAAATATTTTACAAACAATAC
>CANICR010000048.1 GCA_947466405.1 Chitinophagaceae bacterium
TAATGTAGTAGTTCCAACAGACATCTTGCCAACCGCACCATAATTTTGAGGTATTTGAGTAGTAACTAAATCAGATGTTAATGTATCAATTCTTAACACTAAACTATCACCCTTAATAATTATTGAAGTATCAAAACCCAACCCAAATTGAATTTGAGCAAGTTCAAAGGCTGAAGTACCTGTATTTAATAAATACACATCAAATTTATAGGTATACGGGTCTGGGTTGCGCTCATTAGTAACATAGAAACTAGCAGAATATTGCTGCGCTTTCGCAGAAATGCTAAACGATAAAGCCAATAAAAGAGTTAAAAAACCTTTGGAAACAGATAAAGATGATTTCATACTATATAATTAATATTATTTTATACTTTTTAGAAAGTTAAAGATATTAAACTTTAACATTTTTAACAATAAAATAATTAATGGAAAAAAGCATTGAGCAAGGCAAAATATATCACTTATTTTTTACAGATTTGGCTGTGGTGTTACCCTTAAATAATATTTTACTTTTTTATATCCTTTGGGGAATTTTTTTTGAGCTTCTTCATCACTCAATGAAGGCAAAATGATACAATCATCACCATTTTTCCAGTTGGCCGGCGTGGCTACACTATAGTTGGCCGACAATTGCAAACTATCAATCACCCTCAACAATTCATTAAAATTTCTACCAACAGACATTGGGTAAACGATGATTAATTTTATTTTTTTATCCGGATCTATAATAAACACAGATCTTACAGTAAAAGTGCTGCTGGCATTGGGATGTATCATATTATACAATTCGCTCACCTTTTTATCCGGGTCGGCAATGATGGGGAAATTGACTAATGTATGTTGAGTTTCGTTAATATCTTTAATCCATTCATAGTGTTGGGTTAATGCATCCACACTTATGGCAATCATTTTTACCTTCCTTTTGTCAAATTCCGACTTTAGTTTGGATGCCGCACCTAATTCTGTGGTACAAACCGGAGTAAAATCGGCAGGATGCGAAAATAAAATAGCCCAATTGTTTCCTATCCATTCATGAAAATGGATGCTACCTTCTGTGGTTTCTGCGGTAAAATCGGGGGCGGTATCGCCTAATTGTAATGAGGCCAATTTTTAAAAATTTAATATTTAGAGTTTATAGCTAGTGCATTCACCTTACTACAAGTAAAGATAAATTATTTATTGGTGGGTTACAAACCATAAAGAATGAGTAACAATTATTCTTCACGCCCAATCATCCTGCTGCCTGTTTTCCATGATTGATTCAACTGTTCAAATTGCAAAGACTCCTCATCAGTCATTTTTTTATTGGCAAGACTTTTCAAGTCTGGCTGACCTGCATTTACCCATGCCGTATACCAAAAAGAAGCAATGGCATAAATGGATTGACGCATTCGCTTTTCAACCATGTTGTCTACTTTTTTATTATACGCTATGGTAAATGCTGATGAATATTGTTTTATAACCAAGCCATTTCTTTCTTCAAATGCATACTTTTTATCATCTGCAAAATCCTGGGTAAGTTCTCGTTCTATGAGCAATACGCTATCTGCCGCATAGGCACTTTCTAAAACTCTTGCCCAAATAAAATTTCCGGGATTGTTAATATAATTGGCCTTTCCAATAAAAAAATCAAACTCTTTTTCAGCAATCAATTCCGGCACCCTGCTCTCCCAAAATCCATGAATTCCTTTTTGATTAGTAAGCTGACCGTTATGATTAGACGAAGCATGAAGTGGTACGTGTGCATCAGCAATATAATGACCAATTTCTGCACTGTTTTTCATAATCATTGCAAAGTCTTTTTTAACAAATGCATCTGTTAATCGATACAGCATTTTTTGAACGTGCCAAGGTACTATTCCGTGCAATAAAAGAGAATCTTCTGAATATTTTTCCACTGCCTCTTTCCAGTTTCTTGGCAGTAACGTATAGGGGTATGTGCCATAATAATCAATGTCTATATAATGCCGTGGGCCTTCATCGGGAACAGCATATCTTCGTTTATCCGGATCCGTGGCATGCTCTTCTAGAAAAGAAATATTAGGCTTATATAAAATCATCATTTCGGGAGGCAATAAAAAAACAGCATAATAATTTATTTTACCATGGGCATAAAAACCCCAGCAAAAAGCTTGGTTAATACTAAACATTAAAAAGGTGGTAAATATCACCCCGATTATTTTTTTCATTGTTGTATATTATACAACAAGAATAGGCGATTCGTTCATTATGCTTAAGATGAAAACACTTGTATGCTAAGAGAAAAACTACTCTATTTCTTTATTTATTTTTTTATCGTCTTCATCAATATGAGTTACGCCGCCACTCACGGTAAATTTCATTGTTTGCGAACTACTAATATGCGTTATTTCTTTGATCCTAGATTTAGGAATGATGTAGACATTTCCTGCTACAGAATAGGCCATCGGCACGTATACAGCCACGTAACCTTTCAAACCAAATTCTTCCATATCTTCTTTGGTAATAAATCCAATTCTCCATACATCGTTATCATCAACATTAGCCAACACATTATGTGTGAATCTTTTTTTATCGCCGGCAAAAGCTTCAAAAAAATCTCTTGTTGTTGAATAAATATGTTTTAGTCCAGGTAAACGCTGCATGATCCTATCCAGAAAAACAATAATTTTATTGGAAATGAAAAAATAACTGAAGTAGCCAATGATAACAATTACCAGGATGATAATTAAAAATCCTAGTCCGTAGTTCTGCACTTTTACCACGCCTCTAACATCTGTAACTGTAAAAATAGGTAGCAGGTTATCAATAGAAGAAACAACAGAAAATAAAATATAAAACGTAATTAATATTGGCGCCATGATTAATAAGCCCTGTAAAAAATATTGAAACGTTTTTTTATACTGAAAAGAATTTTTCATATTAATTTATTTGAATACAAAGGTATGGAAATATTAAAGCCTTCCCGATACTAGCATTAGCCGGTTTTATGAGTTGTAACGGTTACAATTTGGCAATTATTATTACATTTATTTGTAAAAAAAGGCGTTTTCGTTAAACAAAATTTCATTAAATGTGTATTGTAGTTACACAAATCAGCCATGCATCAATTTACCATCAAAGATTTAGAAACATTATCTGGCATCAAAGCCCATACACTTCGGATTTGGGAGCAACGATACGATTTCATCAAACCCAATCGTAGCTTCACGAATATCAGGTATTATTCCAGTGAGGAATTAAAAACAATCTTAAATATTGCCCTGCTCAATAAATATGGTTTCAAAATATCACACATCAACAAAATGAGTGCGGATGATATTAATGAAAAAATATTGAGTCTGAATCAACAGGATGCGCAGCAGGAAATGATTGTAAATGAGTTGGTGAAGCATATGATTGATATGAACATTGAAGCATTTGAAAAGACCCTAACCAACTGTATTATTTCAAAAGGCATTGAGCGAACTATCACCCAAATAATTTTTAATTATATGGAAAAGATAGGCGTGCTTTGGCTTACCAATCATATTAATCCTGCTCAAGAACATCTTGTTACCAACATTATTCGTCAAAAATTAATTGTAGGCATTGAAGGAATTACTACCCATTTAAAAGTAAATAAGACGGTCCTGCTATTTCTTCCAGAGTCGGAGTATCATGAATTGGGGCTGTTATTTATGTATTATTTACTAAAAAACAGGGGCATTCAGGTAATCTATTTAGGATGTAATGTTCCTTTAGCAGATGTAGGATATGTGGTGAAAATTAAGAAACCCGATTATTTATACTGCCATATTACTAGGCCAGGCACTAGCTTCAGTTTTGATAAATTCATGTTGAATCTCTCAAAAAATCTTGCAGACACCCCTTGTGTTATTTCGGGTCTATTAACACATACTTATGAGAAGAAAATTCTAGCTCCTATTGTTTTCAAACGCAATATCACAGAAGTTATGGACTTTATTTCTAATTTGTAAGCTGTTTTTAAAAAAATTGAGGTTTTTGCTCTTTTATGTTTAACTTTACTATTCAAATAGTTAAACATAATGTCTACTCAAGAATTCGAAAATATGCTTGTGGCCAATGTTGATTTTCTAAAGCCATTTGCTATTACACTCACCAGAGATAATGAAACGGCAAAAGATCTTACACAGGAAACCCTTTACCGAGCGTTGGCCAATAAAGAAAAATACAATGTAGGAACCAATGTAAAAGCATGGATGTATACAATCATGCGTAATATTTTTATCAATGATTATCGTAAAAAATCGCGTCAACAAGTCATTTTTGATAAAACCCCCAATGACTTTTTATTAAATCATAATCAAAGTGCGGTAACCAATTTGGCAGAATCTGGAATTAAGTTAAAAGAAATACTTTCTGCCATTTATAAACTCCCTGATGTTTTCAAACAACCGTTTGTATTATATTTTGAAGGATACAAATACAATGAAATTTCTGATTATTTACAAGAGCCCCTTGGAACCGTAAAAAGCAGGATCCATTTTGCCCGCAAAATATTGAAAGAAAATATTTCAAGATATTAAATAAAATAGCTTTACCTCTTCTATATTTTTATATCTTACAATCGTGAAAAAAGTTATCGTAATTGGAAGTGGATTTGCAGGCATGTCTGCAGCCTCTTTTTTAGCAAAAGAAGGATGGGCAGTTACTGTATTGGAAAAACAATCTATGCCTGGTGGCAGAGGAAGGGTATTTTCTGAAGACGGTTTTACTTTTGATATGGGACCAAGTTGGTATTGGATGCCTGATGTTTTTGAAAGATACTTTAACTGCTTTGGGAAAAAAGTATCCAATTATTATCAGTTAATCAGATTAGATCCATCTTACAGGGTATTTTACAATGATGGTCCAATAGATATTCCTGCAGATTATACAGCATTACAATTATTATTTGACAGCATTGAACCCGGTAGTTCTTTGCAACTCAATAAATTTTTACAAGAGGCTGCCTATAAATACGAAGTTGGTATCAATAAATTAGTACACAAACCTGGCAAAAGCATATCAGAATTCCTGGATATAGATTTAGCCAAAGGATTATTGCGCTTGGATGTTTTTACATCTATGAAAAAACATGTTCGAAAGTTTTTTCAACATCCAAAATTGATTCAGTTAATTGAATTTCCTGTTTTATTTTTAGGTGCCTTACCTGCAGATATTCCTGCTTTATATAGTTTAATGAATTATGCCGACATCAAACTTGGCACCTGGTATCCACAAGGCGGCATGTATCATATAGCTGATGCCATGTATCAGTTGGCTTCGGAACTTGGCATACAATTTAAATTCAACTGCGATGTTCAAAAAATAAACGTCGTAAATGGAAAAGCAACAAACATATTAGCCATTGAAAATAATCAGCAAGTGAATTATGAAGCTGATTTAATTGTTGGAGGAGCTGATTATCATTTTATTGAAACAACATTGCTCGATCCTCAATATGCATCATATTCTTCTGACTATTGGAACAAAAGAGTAATGGCCCCTTCCTGTTTATTGTATTACATCGGATTAAATAAAAAACTTAAAAACATTTCACATCATTCATTATTTTTTGATGTTGATTTTGATAAACACGGCGCAGAAATATATTCAACACCCAAATGGCCAAGCGATCCATTGTTTTATGTTAGTGCCCCTTCTGTAACAGATCCTACGGTGGCTCCGGAAGGAAATGAAAATTTATTTTTCCTTATCCCAATTGCTGCCGGACTAGAGGGCGATGATGATGTTACACGAGAAAAATATTTTGAAATGATTGTAAATAGATACGAAAAAGCAATAGGACAAAATATAAAAGAATCCATTGTGTATAAAAGATCTTATTCAGTAACTGATTTCAAAAGCGATTACAATGCTTTTAAAGGAAACGCTTACGGATTGGCCAACACTTTAATGCAAACATCTATTTTGAAACCTTCTATTAAAAGCAAAAAAGTAAACAACTTATATTATACAGGGCAGCTTACGGTTCCAGGCCCCGGCGTGCCGCCTTCGCTAATTAGTGGCGAGGTAGTGGCAAAAGAAATTATAAAAGATTTTAAATAAATAAATGATGCATATTTACGATGACGTTTGTAGTGCGTGCAGTAAAATAACCACTGAAAAATATAGCACTTCATTTAGTAGTGCCATTCGTTTATTGAATAAAGATATTCAAATACCTATTTATCATATCTATGGATTTGTACGATTTGCAGATGAAATTGTAGACAGTTTTCATGATTATAATAAAGTGGAATTGTTGAATGATTTTCAAAAAGAAACATATGCATGCATTGAGCGTGGCATAAGCTTAAACCCTGTCTTACACAGCTTTCAACAGGTGGTTAACAAATATGGCATTGAACAAGATTTGATTACTGCTTTCTTTTCAAGTATGCAATCCGACTTAAATAAATTCTCGTATGACGATGAAGGATATCGTAATTATATTTATGGAAGTGCGGAAGTGGTTGGATTAATGTGTTTACATGTTTTTTGCAAAGGCAATAAAGAACTATTTTCAAAGTTAAAGCCTTATGCACAAGCGCTAGGAAGTGCTTTTCAAAAAATAAATTTTCTTCGTGATGTCAAAGCAGATTCCGAAAATTTGAAAAGAGTATATTTTCCGGGTGTTGATTTTAAAAACTTTACTCCAAATATGAAAGCAGATATCGAAGCAGATATTGATGCAGATTTTAAAAAATCTTTTGAAGGTATTATCATGCTTCCCAAAGAAGCGCAATTTGGTGTTTATGTGGCTTATAAATATTACTTGGCTTTATTTAAGAAAATAAGAAATATTGAACCGAATAAATTAATAGAAAAAAGAATTAGAATACCTGATTATTTAAAATTCATCATAATAATAAAAGCACGTATTAGAAGTAGCTTACAAATTTTATAGTTAAAAAAAGACAGTGAATACATCCGTAATTTTAGTTGACGAAAATGACCATGAAGTAGGCTTGATGGAAAAGATGGAAGCCCATGAAAAAGGATTGTTGCATCGTGCTTTCAGTATTTTTATTTTTAATAATAAAGGTGAATTATTGTTACAACAAAGATCTGAAACAAAATACCATAGCGCTAATTTATGGACAAATGCCTGCTGTAGTCATCCTTTACCAGGCGAATCAACTATTGATGCAGCCCACCGAAGGCTTCAAGAAGAATTGGGATTCGACACGCCTTTGTCTGCGGCCTTTACTTTTATGTATAAATCTGAATTTGACAATGGACTTACAGAGCACGAAGTTGATCATGTATTCATTGGATATTATACGGGTGAAATAAAACCAGATTCTTCTGAAGTAAAGGATTATTGCTTTGTTAAAATGGAGGAAGTACAAGAAGGACTGAAACATCATCAGCATAAATATACCACTTGGTTTGCTATTGCATTCCCTGCATTAGAATCCTATTTAGCCTCAAAGCCATTATCTCAATAAAACATGCAATCTAAAAAAGCTATAATCATTGGCAGTGGAATTGCAGGGATGGCAATATCAATAAGACTTGCAGTACAAGGATTTGATGTGCATGTATATGAATCAAATAGTTATCCAGGCGGAAAATTATCATTCTTTGAAAAAGAAGGCTACAAATTTGATGAAGGACCTTCTCTTTTTACACAGCCAAATAATATTGAAGCATTGTTTTCATTGGCAAATGAACCAATAAAAGATTACTTTGAATACGTTTCTGTTCCTATCGCCTGTACTTATTTTTTCGAAAATGGAAAAAAGGTAAACGCCTATACAGAAAAAAATAAGTTTGCGAAAGAACTTGCCCTTGTATTAAATGAAAAAACCACTTCAACTATTGACTACCTCGAATCTGCTGAAAATTTATACAACAATGTTGGTGCTGTTTTTTTAAACCATTCATTACATAATAAAAAAACTTGGTTACATACAAGAGTATTTAAAGCCTTGCGATCCATTAGATTTAATTATTTATTTAGATCATTAAATCATCATAATAAAAGCAAATTTAGTAGTGCAGAAGCTATTCAAATTTTTAATCGATTTGCAACTTATAATGGAAGCAACCCCTATAAAGCACCAGGAATGTTGAGTTTAATTCCACACCTTGAACAAAACGAAGGCACTTTTTATCCAAAGGGAGGAATGATTAATATTACTAACGCATTGCATCAACTTGCCTTAAAAAAAGGGGTTCAATTTCATTTCAATCATCCCATAGATAAAATTACGAGTGATAAAAATAAGGTAACAGGTGTGGTAGTTAATGGTGAACTAGTCAATTCTTCCATAGTAGTGAGCAATAGCGATATCTATTATACTTTCAAAAATTTGTTAAGCGATTCGAAAAAAGCAACTAAAATAGAAAAGATAGAAAGAAGCAGTAGTGCCTTAATCTTTTATTGGGGTATTAATACAAATTTTTCAGTGCTTGGTTTACACAATATATTATTCAGTGAAAATTATGAAGAGGAATTTAATGCATTGTTTAATAATAAAAAATGTGTCAGCGACCCAACTGTATATATTAATATCACGGCTAAAATGGAAAGCGACCATGCCCCAGCTGGAAGTGAAAATTGGTTTGTGATGATTAATGCTCCGGAAAATAATGGGCAAGACTGGAATGAATTTGTTAAAGAAACCAGGAAATTTGTCATTGAAAAAATTAATCGAATTCTAAAAACAAACATAGAGGAATATATACAAACAGAAACCATTATGGATCCTGTGATGATAGAACGAAAAACAAATACCTATAAAGGTTCGCTATACGGCACTAGTTCCAATTCGATATTAGCTGCTTTCTTTCGACCGGCTAACTTTACCAACAAATTAAAAGGTTTATATTTTTGCGGTGGCACGGTGCATCCTGGAGGAGGTATTCCCCTTTGTTTGAAAAGCGCTTATATTACGGCTGAATTAATAAAAAACGATTATGGAAAATAATCAACATCCAATTGTATTTGGAGGATATACTAAAACTCAATTGGCTACTATTATTGCACTTATTTTTCATGCTATTGGCATTGTTGGTATTTTATTCATCAATCAAGCGCTTTTTGCCGAAGCATCAGCCTTAAATTTATTGTTGATGTTTGGTCTGCTACTATATACTCAAAAAAAAATAAACACTCCTTTTATTTTCTTTTTTTTCTTCGTTTTTATCTCAGGTTTTTTTATTGAAATGATTGGCACAAAAACCGGATGGCTATTTGGAAATTATGCTTATGGTACAACCTTGGGTTTATCCATTCAACGAGTTCCATTAATCATTGGAATTAATTGGTTTATTATTATTTATTGCTGCGGTATAAGTACAGAAACGTTGCTACATTCTCTAATGAATAAATTATCACCTACTGCTGAATCACCAAAGCCTTTATTAAAAAAAATATCTGTTATTATTGATGGGGCAACCATTGCTTTATTGTTTGATTGGATTATGGAACCAGTAGCTATTAAATTAGGTTATTGGCAATGGATGACAAACGGCAGTGTACCATTGTATAATTATTTCTGTTGGTTTGTAATAAGCATGATTTTTTTATTGGCATTTCATCAGTTTAAATTTATTAAACAAAATATATTCGCAGTACATTTGTTATTGATACAAACTATATTTTTCTTATTGCTAAGAACATTTTTATGAACCCATTTTTTTTTATAGGCATTGTTATTTTTACCTTTTTTATCATGGAGGGGATAACATGGCTTACCCACAAATATGTGATGCATGGTTTTTTATGGTACTTGCATGAAGATCACCATCAGCCTAAGCCAGGATTCTTTGAAAAAAACGATGCCTTTTTTTTAATATTTGCGATTCCAAGTTGGCTGTGTATTATGCTTGGATTACAACACGAGACATATTGGGTAGCAGGGATTGGCTTTGGTATTGCACTATATGGATTGGGTTATTTTCTTGTTCACGAAGTAATAATTCATCAACGCTTCAAATGGTTTACCAGAAGCAATAACGATTATGTAAAAACAATTAGATGGGCACATAAAATGCATCATAAACATTTAGGAAAAGAAGAGGGGGAAAGTTTTGGGATGCTATTTGTTGCAAAAAAATATTGGGATAAAGTAAAACGTGATAATAAAATACAATCTTAAAACAATCCACTGATTTTATTTAAACACTTTGAATACACATTATACATACTTACTTATACTTATTGGCTCAATCATTGCGCCGTTGTTGTTAAGTTTTGATAAAAAAGTAGCTTTTTATAAAAGCTGGAAAGTGTTAGCCAAGTCGATGATTTTGCCAGCCATATTTTATATCATTTGGGATATAGCATTTACGCAACAAGGAATTTGGAGTTTTAATGAAACATATATTACTGGTATTAAAATATACAATTTACCAATTGAAGAAGTGCTGTTCTTTTTTGTGGTGCCTTATTGTTGTGTTTTCATATATGCTTGCTGTAGAACTTATTTTCCAAAAATAGAAAGTAGCCATTTTGCTGAAATTGTATTTAAGCTAATTGGGATTACCCTGCTTATCAGTGCCATTGTTTATCATAATCGCACCTATACATTTTTTACCTTTTTCTTTACAGGTATTTTTATATTTATTATTTCCTCGAAAAGCTATTTTTTAAAATTCAATGTTGCCAGCTTTTTGATATCTTATGGCATCATCTTAATTCCGTTTTTAATCGTTAATGGATTACTTACTTCTATTCCGGTGGTTTTGTATAATGACAATGAAAATCTAGGTTTTCGTTTATACACCATTCCTTTTGAAGATATTTTTTATGGTATGTTACTGGTAATGATGAATGTGGCTGGTTATGAAAAGATGAAAGCATAATTTAAATTGCTATCTCAATTTCTTTTCTAGCTTTTAACGCATATACCATCGGAATTTTATCCTCCAATCTATGAATCCTGAATTTTCCCGGAGCAATTTCAATAGTATGTTTGAAACAATTGTAAGGAGAATAATTGAATTCTTCCATCGAAGTGATATTTAATTGATTTGCAACAAGGCTTTGAATCAACTCTCCCATTCCATGATTCCACATTACATATTGTTGCGAAATAGGAGCAGATTGATCTGCATAAGTTCCGTTATAGGTTTCAACGATTGCGCCGGTATTGAAATAATTATAGGCAATTTTGTCAAAATCATCATCAAACATCCATACCACAGGATGAAACTCTACAAAAATAAAATCTCCTCCAGGCTTTAAAAAACGAGAAACAATCTTTGCCCACTTGTCTAAATCAGGCAACCATCCGATAGTTCCATATGAGGTGAAAACAATATCGAATTGTTTATTCAAATAATTTGGTAAATCATAAATATTACAACAAATGAAATCGGCCGAAACATTTATGGTATTTGCTAATTCTTTTGCCGTTTGAATGGCTCTTTCAGAAAAATCAACAGCCGTAACATTTGCTCCCATTCTAGCGAGCGAAAGAGAATCTTGACCAAAGTGACATTGCAGATGTAAAATACTTTTTCCGTGAATATCACCTAATAATTTCAGTTCGATATCTTTTAGGGAGTTTTTCCCTTTTATAAATCCATCAACATCATAAAATGCAGATTTAACATGAATATCTGTTTTGATGTTCCAGGATTGTTGATTGATTGATAAATAATTTTCTGAATCAGTCATATACTTTCTGAACTTTAAAGAATATCCTCAAATCAAGATATTAATTTTCCGTTCCATACTTTCTTTCCTTGTATTCGTCTGCCTACATACATGATTAAGACAAAGATGAAAAAGAATGGACCAGTGAAACCGAAAATTGCCACATATTTAGTGCCATAAAATCTTTCCATTGGACGTCTCAATCTTTCTGAAATCAAATACATACTTGGAACCATGATTAGAGTTAAGAAAAATGAGAAGATTAATCCAAAAATGATAGTCCAGCTCAATGGACCCCAGAATACAACGCTATCTCCCCCAAAGAAAATATGAGGATTTAAGTGTTGAAAAAATGAAATGAAATTGATGTTAAAACCAACTGCCAATGGCAACAATCCCATTATCGTTGCAATCGCTGTTAACATGACAGGAATGATTCTTATTTTACCAGCAGCAATAGCAGCTTCTTTTGTTTTCATGCCTCTTCCCCTCAACTCATCTGTAAATTCTATTAACAAAATTCCATTTTTTATTACAATACCGGCCAAACCGATTATTCCGACACCTAACATTATACTGGCAATAGTCATACCCGTTATAGCGTATCCTAAAAAAACACCAATAACAGAAAAGAAAATTTCTGTGAGTACAATAAAAGGTTTACTTAATGAATTGAATTGTAAGACTAGAATTAGAAAAATTAATCCTAGCGCAATGGACAATGCTTTACCTAAAAAGCTATTCGTTTCGGCTTCCTGTTCACCTTGTCCTGTTTGACGAATAGTTACATCGTTAGGGATTGTTACCATTCTTTTGAATGCTTCTATTTTTTTGGAGAGTTCCTTATTCACATTGGCGGTCATTGAAGGGTCCAATACACTTGATTGTAATTGAATAGTTCGTTTTACATTCTTTCGTGCAATAGCACCAGAAGTATTGGTATAATCTATTGTAGCAACAGCTGCAATGGGAACCGACTTAATACGCATGGTATTCATATCCATGAACGTAATACGAAGATTCATTAAATCAGTGATGTTATTTCTAATTAAGTCATTGTACCTCAATTGTATTTTATACTCATCTTCTCCATCTTTTAACTTACTCACTTCTTTTCCAAAAACGGCTGTTCTAATTTCCATTCCTATCTGACCAGTAGTAACTCCTTCCAACATTGCTTTTTGTCGGTCTACCTTTACCGTTATTTCTGGACTATTTAAATCAACATCTAATTTTAAATTTTCAATGCCGTTGATATGATTTGTGTCTAAATAATTATTTAATTTATTGGCTATATAGGCTATCTCTTCATACTTATCTCCTACTATTTCAATATTTACTGGAGGATCAGTTGGTGGACCCGCATCTTCTTGAGTTACCTCTATACTTGCACCAGGAATCCCATTCATACGAGATCTAATTTCTTCTAATATCGGTTTTGTTTTTTTGCCATGTCTTTTTTCAAACTCTACAAAAGAAACCTGAATACGACCTAA
>CANICR010000049.1 GCA_947466405.1 Chitinophagaceae bacterium
CTGCTGTTTCAAATATTTTCCTCTGTTAATGTGCAAAAGTAATGTGATTGTGGAATATTAAGCTTACGAATTAAAGAAAGATGACGGTGTTTTGTTATACTAAAGTAGCTTGACTTATTGTAGATATATACGCATTTATTGTTTATCATTAACTCAAATATATTATTATTAACCATTAGGTCATTAATTTCGTTTTTTCTTTTACCTTGTATTATTGATTTTGTTCCATGAAATTAAAAATTGATAACGATATTTTAATTGAAGAGTTTTTTGAAAACACTCACCTTCTCGGAATTGTTGCGCCTATAAAAAACTATCAATTTATCTGGAATATTAATCAATACCTGGGTTTTCATTTTCAGGTAAATCATAACTTAGAAATCGTATTGGTTAAAAAAAGCCGTAGTTACATTTTCTCTATATACGAATACCAAATCCCTGGTTCTAGCCTAACGCACTATTTATATAACAATCAACATGATGGAGAATATTTACTGCCAGAATTCAAACACCTCGATTTTTTATGGTTAACTAAAGGTGATGATGTAGGTAAAGCCGAAATAATGGCATTGCAGCAATCAATTAAAGGCATCTCTGCTGTTCAGCTAGTAACAGAAATGACAAACGAAAAAATTAAACACAAACAACATTTATTATTTTAGATTATTTTTTATATGTGGATAGAGTCGAATAATTGTTTAAATAAGATTTTTGTTTTCAAAAACTTTTTGGATGCCTTTGCTTTTATGACAAAAGTTGCAATCGCCGCAGAGAAAATGGACCATCATCCTAAATGGACAAATGTTTATAATACTGTAGAAATCTGGTTATCTACGCATGATGCTGGAAATGTAGTTACCGAAAAAGATAAGGCCCTTTCAAAAATAATTGATGCCCTTTATTAAATTTTTACCTCTATCATTTTTTCTTTTTTTGGGATAACCCTTCCAATGGGTTCTATGTGTTTTTCGTATCCATTTTCTTTTAAAATAGTAATAGCTTTTTCAATGGCCGATTCTTTTACACTAAACAACAACCCACCATTCGTTTGCGGATCAGGTAATAAATTAAAAGCCTCCATTACATTTACCCCTTTTTCAAAAGAGGTTTTTTCATTGTAACTGTTCCAATTTCTATACGTAGCATCTGGTACTATTCGTTTGGAAAGATATTCTTTAACACCTTCTATTATCGGAATTTTTGAATAATACAATTCAATAGACAAATTCGCCCCTTCGGCCATTTCAATACAATGACCTAGTAAACCAAATCCCGTTACGTCTGTTAGCGAAGTAATTTCTTTAACTTTTCCCAGCTTTTCTCCCAGCGAATTTAAGTGAGTCATTTGTTTAATCATCTCCTCTGCATGTTCGCTGCTAATAAGCTCTCTTTTTTGTGCAGTTGATAATATGCCCAGTCCAATTGGTTTTGTGATGAACAAATAATCGCCGACTTCTGCAGTGTTATTCTGTTTTATGTTTTGCTTGTCTATTATTCCGGTTACCGCAAGGCCAAACATCGGCTCGGTAGTGTCAATACTATGTCCTCCTGCTAAAGATATTCCTGCCTGAAAACAAATATTTCTAGCACCCTCTAATACTTGTTGTGCAAGCAAAGAAGAAAGTTTGTCTATTGGCCATCCTAATATTGCAATGGCCATCAGGGGTTTTCCTCCCATCGCATATACGTCACTGATAGCGTTGGCCGAAGCAATTTGTCCAAAATGAAAAGCATCGTCAACTATAGGCATAAAAAAATCTGTTGTGGAAATGATAGCCTTATTATCTCCTATATCATAAACCGCTGCGTCATCATTGGTATTGTTTCCAATTAAAAGATTTTTGTTTTTTATTTCAGGAGTTGCGGTGTTTAGAATTTCCTTTAAAACGCTCGGTGAAATTTTGCATCCACAACCTGCCCCTCTTGAAAAGGAGGTTAATCTTATTTTTTGTTCAGTAGGCTCCATTTATATAGATTTTAAAAACGAGAATAATTTTTGTTTGTTCTCTTCTGCATCGATGGTATTGCTTGAAAAAGTTTGTAGTATATTTTTGATATTCTCTCGTTTATTCATTGCTTTTATATATTGTTTATCATAATAGCCTAATAAAATTTCAAAAGCTTCTTTAATTTTATTTTCTTTTAAATAATTTATTGCGATAGTGGTTTCCTTGGGCCCAAGGCGCTTTTGAATTCTTGTCGTTGCCTCAATTAATTTTTCTATGTCTAGGTTGCCGTATTGATTTAAAATAAATGCCAGGCGTTCGCTGAAGGGGATTTCAATAAAAAACAAAGGCGCGTTTCTAATAGTTTTCCAAAGTGAGTGCGGAATATTTAAACTTCCAATTCTTTGGCTTTCGTCTTCTAACCAAAATGATTTATTGGAAAAGAGTGAAAGGGCTAGCTTATTTTCAAACATTTCTTGAGTGGGTTGTTTTGGTTGTCCTATTCCTCCAAATGCCGAACCTTTATGCATCGCCAAGCCTTCAAGATCAATAATATTTACATCCTTTTCTTTTATGGTCTGCAATAACTCTGTTTTTGCGCTTCCTGTATAACCGCCTAAAACTTTTATTTCATACTCTTGCTCGAACTGTTGTAATACCCAGGTTCGAAAAGCTTTGTATCCGCCCGTTAACAAGTATACTTCATATCCGTATAAATCAAGAAGCCAAGCAATACCGGCGCTTCTCATTCCTCCTCGCCAGCAATTTATTAATACTGTGTTATTGTGGGGGTTTATTTTTTCTACCTGCTCAACGATATCTTTCATTTTGGTGCCGAAATAGGCCAGCCCTGTTTTTATTGCAGGTTGTTTTCCTTTTTGCTTATACTCTGTTCCTACCACTTTTCTTTCTTCGTCTGAAAAAAGCGGCAAACTGTTTGCACCAGGAAAATGAGCGTGTGCATATTCGCCCGGACTTCTAACATCAAAAACAGGATGTGTGGATGACAAAGAAATAAAATCTAAAATAGAAATTTTTTTTATCGCCATTTTTTTGTTTAATGCAATGCTTTAATAAGGAGATAAAATTAATGATATTATCTAATGAATTAAATCCTTTTTTATATCGTCAATAGGGCTTCGTGTAATACTCTGTAAAAGTCGGTCAGAATGGTTGCGCTGCTTTTTTCTTATCAAAAAAAACCGCGGGAAAAACCGCGGCTACTTTTTTATCCATTCATTGAAGTTAAAAATTCTATATTGTCTTTTGTTCCCTTCATGTTTTTCAGCAATACATTAATTGCCTCTTCTGGATTCATATCAGCCATATGTTTTCGTAAAACCCACATGCGCTGGAAGGTATCTTTGTCTAATAATAAATCATCTCTTCTTGTTGAAGAAGAAACAATATCAATTGCTGGATAGATTCTTCTATTAGATAACTTTCTTTCCAGCTGCAACTCCATGTTTCCTGTTCCTTTAAATTCTTCAAAAATAACCTCGTCCATTTTACTTCCAGTATCAACCAGTGCTGTTGCTATGATTGTAAGCGATCCGCCATTTTCTATTTTTCTAGCCGCACCAAAAAATTGCTTTGGTTTTTGCATGGCGTTTGCTTCCACACCACCAGACAATACCTTTCCGCTTGAAGGAGCAACTGTGTTGTGTGCCCTTGCCAATCTCGTGATAGAATCCAATAGTATTACCACATCGTGTCCACATTCAACAAGTCTTTTTGCTTTTTGTAATGCCATCGTAGAAACCTTTACGTGCTTTTCGGCAGGCTCATCAAATGTTGATGCTATTACTTCTGCTTTTACGCTTCTCTCCATATCCGTTACTTCTTCTGGTCTTTCATCTACCAACACAATCATTAAATAACACTCTGGATGATTTTCTGCAATTGCATTTGCAAGTTCTTTTAACAACATTGTTTTACCTGTTTTTGGCTGGGCCACAATCAATCCTCGTTGGCCTTTTCCAATAGGTGTAAACAAATCCATAATCCTTGTGCTATAATTATCCGATCTGGTTGTTAGGTTTAACTTTTCGAAAGGAAATAACGGTGTTAGATAATCGAAAGGAACGCGGTCTCTTACCTCTTCAGGACTTTTTCCATTTATCGTTTCTACTTTTAATAAAGCGAAATATTTTTCTCCTTCTTTTGGTGGTCTAACAGAACCGTAAACCGTATCACCTGTCTTTAATCCAAAAAGCTTTATTTGTGATGGAGAAACATAAATATCATCTGGACTTGATAAATAATTATAATCGCTGCTTCTTAAAAAACCATAGCCGTCTGGCATCATTTCTAACACACCCTCGCCTAATACAATCCCATCAAATTCTATATTAAAAACAGGCTGTTCGCGTTTCTGCGGCTGAGGTCCTTTAATTTCTCGGCTAACGGGCTGATTAAACCCTGGCCCAACTTCTGGTTGTTGTATGTCTTCTTCTTGTAGCATTTGAGCAATGGCTGAAGGAACCGTTGTTTGTTCATCCGTTATGGGCATCAGCTCTTCTTCTATTTGCTCAAGCTTTGATTTCTTTTGTATCGGTTTTTTTTCTTTAACCTCTTTTTCTGCTTTAACAGCAACCGGCTCTTCTCCTTTTGTTATCCTTTTGCGCTTGGGCTTTTCGCCCTCTGTTATTTTTTTATCTAGTGCCATTTTTATCGCTTCCAGTGTTTTGTTTTTTCTGGATTTTTTTGTTAGGTATTTATTTTTTACTAAAACATGCTGATTTATAGTATGGATTTCCTTTTACTACCTTTTATAAATATAAGATGTTGAAAATTTGCTTTTATAGTAAGCCTTGTATTAAATGAAGTTGAAAATTAGTACTATTGGGATTTGTGTTATTAGAGAAATGATTTGATTGGGATTGTTATCATCAATTATTTCTTCTGCAATATTAAGTAGTTTTTTTAAAACAAAAGAATTTTTTACGGTTTGGGTGTATAGAAAACCGTTTTTAGTTAATAAATATCGCCTTTATGGACTTTTTTTATTTATTAACCAGGAGATTATGGGGTTTTTCTATCTGAAAACTGTTTATTATTTTGTCAGATTGATGCCGATATTAATACGAATATAATTATTATATACGCCAAAAGGCCTTCTTTCTAATTCTATCCTAATTAGTTTATTGTTATAAAAAACGACCAAAGATTCAATCTTAAGGGCTATCTTCGCCAAAGTTCATGTTTATTCTGCGGCACAAGGCCGGTTTTATTGGTTTTACAAACGCATGGTTCCTTTTTTAATGATCCATTCAATAGCAACCTCGTTTTTGATGATGAAGATACCCTTCATTTCCGCACTCATTTTTTAATTCATTTATTTTGTTATTTAAAGACTTACAAATTATTGAGCCCATATTAAATGCGCTCAAAGAAGAAGGTTACACTTCTCCTACACCAATTCAAGAAAAAGCCATTCCGTTTATTTTATCGGGTCGCGATATGTTAGGATGTGCGCAAACCGGAACGGGTAAAACCGCAGCTTTTGCTATTCCCATTTTACAGCTACTAAGTAAACCTCACGCCGCTAAGCCCGGTGAAAGAAATATTAGATCGTTGATTCTAACCCCTACAAGAGAGTTGGCTATACAAATTGAAGAAAGTTTTAGGGCCTATGGTCGTGGGCTTCGCTTAAAACACCTAGTTATATTTGGGGGCGTTAGCCAAGTTCCTCAAACCAACGAACTAAAAAGAGGTACCGATATTTTAGTAGCAACGCCTGGTAGATTATTAGACCTCATGAGCCAAGGATTTATTAATTTAAAAGATATTGAGATTTTTGTATTAGATGAAGCAGATCGAATGTTGGATATGGGTTTCGTGCATGATGTAAAAAGGGTTATAACCAAATTGCCTAAAAAACGTCAAACATTATTCTTTTCCGCTACCATGCCAAATGAAATTCAATCATTAGCAAATGCCATACTTACCGACCCTCAAAAAGTAGAAGTTGCGCCCGTTTCTTCTACGGCAGATACTATTAAGCAGTCGCTATTTTTTGTTGATAAAGAAAATAAAAAACTGTTGCTTGCTTCTATGCTTAAAGACGAGGACATAAAATCTGTGTTAGTTTTTACCAGAACAAAACACGGGGCAGATAAAGTTGTTAAAGATTTAGTTAGACTCGGAATTAAATCTGAGGCCATTCACGGAAACAAATCTCAAAATGCTCGTCAAAGAGCCCTCACCAATTTCAAAGAGCGAACTACTCGCGTGTTGGTTGCTACTGATATTGCCGCCCGCGGAATTGATATCGATGAGCTTACTCATGTAATTAATTATGAGCTTCCAAATGTTCCGGAAACCTATGTACATAGAATAGGGAGAACCGGCAGAGCCGGATTAAGCGGCGTTGCTTTTTCTTTTTGTGAAAGCGAAGAGCTTCCTTATTTAAAAGATATTCAGAAGCTGATTGGAAAACAAATCAACGTTAACACAAGCCACGATTACCATGTTGATTTAAAAATAACCGACCGGTTTGTAAAAGCGCCCGCGGCTCAACAAAATAGAAATAAACCCAAAGGCAAAAAACCATATAGTCCTAGGTTTAATAATAATAAAGGATATTCTAAATAAAAATCCTAATTATTTACTTATCAATCATTCAAATTTTATCTTTGCAACATAAATTGTAAAAGCATGTTTAATAAGCGCAACAGAATTAAAGATTTATTACTTTCTGATAATGTAAACTATCAGGCAACCGTAATGGGCTGGGTAAGAACTTTTAGAAACAATCAATTTATTGCTTTAAATGATGGAAGCACCAATAATAATATTCAGGTTGTTGTGGCGCTTGGGTCTTTAGATGATGCTACCATTAAAAGAATAACAACAGGCGCCTGCATTAAGGCCTCTGGAGAAATTGTTGCTTCTTTAGGAAAGGGTCAAAAAGTTGAACTCAATGCAACTAACTTAGAAATTTTAGGTGATAGTGATGCAGAAAAATTTCCATTACAGCCCAAAAAACATAGCCTTGAATTTCTTAGAGAAATCGCTCACCTTCGTTTTAGAACAAACACCTTTGGTGCTATTTTTAGGGTTCGCCATTCTTTGTCCTTTGCGATTCATTCATTTTTTAATAGCCGCAATTTTATTTATTTACATACCCCAATCATAACCGCCAGTGATGCTGAGGGTGCGGGAGAAATGTTTAAGGTAACAACACTTCCACTTGATGGTAGTGCTAAAAAAAATGATGACGGCTCTATTAACTTTAAAGAAGATTTTTTTGGCCGTAGTACAAACCTAACCGTTAGCGGACAGCTTGAAGGAGAATTAGCGGCAATGGCATTTAGTGATATCTATACTTTTGGTCCTACTTTTCGTGCCGAGAATAGCAACACCACAAGACACCTTGCAGAGTTTTGGATGATTGAGCCCGAAATGGCTTTTTCTGATTTAGAAGACAATATGAATCTTGCAGAAGAGTTTATTAAATATATTATTAAATACGCCCTAGAAAATAATCGGGAAGATATTGAGTTTTTATCTCAGCGGCTTGAAGAAGAAGAAAAACAAAAACCTCAGAATGAAAGAAGCGAAATGGGGCTTTTAGAAAAACTGAATTTTGTGGTTAATAATGATTTTGAAAGGGTTACTTACACAGAAGCGATTGATATTTTAAAAGAATGCAGCCATAATAAGAAAAAGAAATTTCAATATATAGTTGATAAATGGGGTATTGATCTTCAAAGCGAACATGAAAGATATCTAGTAGAAAAACATTTTAAAAAGCCCGTTATCTTATCAAATTATCCCAAAGAAATAAAGGCCTTTTATATGCGCCAAAATGATGATGGTAAAACGGTTGCCGCAATGGATATTTTAGCACCAGGTATTGGTGAGATTGTTGGTGGATCACAAAGAGAAGAGCGACTTGAAAAACTAACAGAAAGAATGAAAGAAATGAATATTCCTACAGAGGAACTAGATTGGTATTTAGATACAAGGCGATTTGGAGCATGTCCGCATGCTGGCTTTGGGCTTGGCTTTGAAAGAATAGTTCAGTTTGTAACGGGCATGGGTAATATCAGAGATGTAATTCCTTTTCCACGGTACCCAAAAAGTGCTTCTTTTTAATTTTTTGGGTGTTTATAAATGGGGACCGTGCTGCAAGGCTCTCCATACATAATGCTTTTTACAACAGGGCGAAGCTTATTGGTTATTTCTACATATGCCTCTTCTGGTATCGGATTTTCTCCACAACCCTTTACCACAACCCGTTGGTTTCTGTATTCTTCTATATCAACTTGTTGTATATTTTGAATGAATAGTTTCTTTTTTATTTCTTGTTCATTTCCAAACATAATAATTTTTGCAACTGGCTGAAGCAACGTTACGACAAGCATATACGCCCACATAGGTATTATAGAATCTACACTACAAGTAATAGTAATTATTTTGTTTTTATATTTTTCTATGTCTAACTCTTTTAGTGATTGCCTAAAATCTTTTTCCTTTATGATTAATTCCATAAAAAGAAAGTCTTTTATATCAAACACTACAATTTCTTCTTTTGATATATACTGTTCTAGGTCTATTGTTAATATTCCACTTTCAGATACTTTGTTGTTAATAATGTCAGACATAATACAAAATTAAATTAAAAAACCGGCCCGGTAAGGGTCGGCTTTTAAAATTATTTACGATAACGGAAAGGAATTAAAAATGTTCGCTTCTTTTATCTACAATATTAGCTTGCTTTTTTAACCCTTCGTACCATCCGTTTGTTTGGCTCCTTATTGATCCCAATTTAGTACTTGCTTGCTGTGCTAAGGCTTCTGCAGATAAAGCTGCGTTTTTTTGAATGCTAGTTACTTTAATAAGATAAACGCCATTTGTTCCTTCTATTACCGGAGAGGCTTTTGATTGATATGATTTATTAAAAGACGCCCCAATTAATTTAGGCTCCATTCCTACACTATTAATTATTTGTGCGCCAAAAGTTAATAAAGAGTCTGATCCGGCAAGTTGAATCGTTTTTCCATATGCCTTTGCCGCAGATTCTAATGATGGGTTTTTATCTAATTTATTTTTTATTATTTGTGCCTTTTTCTTATTTCTAATAATCACCTCACATCCGCTTCTTGCTGTTGCCGCGTCTTGCACACCTTTTTCATTTATCTTATCAACAATAGCTACAATAAATTGATCTCCCACACTAAAAGGTTCGCTTATATCTCCTTTTTTCGCTCCAAATGCCCATTTTACAATCTGACGAGCATCTTGTAATGCACCGACGCTAAAATCATTTTCTTTTATGATTGACGGAACAGCAATTAAACTAAAGCCATTTTTTGCTGCATATTTTTCCAGGGTTGATTTGTTTTTTTCTACAGATGCTTTTGTGGCAAATAAGCTTGCTGTATTAACCGTTTCTTCTGAAGGTAAAATATCTTTTCCAACGTATGCAATTTTATACGCCGGCTTAAACTCTTTTTGTGAAACAATATCAATGATATGGTATCCGAATTGTGTTTTTACAACCCCCTTAGAGCCAGTTGTTTTTGTAAAACAAAACTCGTTAAACTCAGCAACCATGTTTCCGTATCCAAATGTTCCTAAATCACCGCCCTTAATTTTACTTCCATTGTCTACAGAATACATTAATGCCATTTGAGCAAAATCTGCTCCTTTTAATATTGCATTGTAAACACTGTCTGCTAATTTCTTTGCGGCAGAATCTGACATTATATCTTTTCCAGAGTTTAGATCTTTTGGACTTATTAATATATGCCTAGCCTTTACGCTATCGGGTATTTGTTTAACGGCAAGCATCTTCGCTAAAATAAAACTTCCATTATCTGCATACGGTCCAAAAACAGAGCCAATGGCAAGTTTCGAGAGCGTATCTGCCATACTTGGAGATAGCTTTGCTTTTTGTGTAAACCCATCATTAAAGTCAATAGAGGATAGGTTTTTTACTACAAACATTTTTGCATTACTATCGGACTCAAACGCTGGCTTTATAACGCTTAATTGTTCTTTTATTTTTATGCTATCATCGGCGCTTGGCGATTGTGTAAACGCTATATAAGATACGTTTCTTCCTTCCTCTTGTTTAAACATCTCCTTATTATCACTTACATAAGCATTAATATCTTCATCACTTACCTTGGTAGTGCTATCTGAAATATCAGAATAAGGAATGCTTACATAAGAAATATTTGAAAAGGAAATATTGTCGTTTGCCTCTTTTTCTCTCATCCAAGTTGGATAATATCCGCTTGCGCTTAAAAGGCCCGAATATTTTGCAACGGTTTTATTTAATTTTAAAGGGTCAATAACTTGCGTGTTAATCCCTTCTCTTTGTTCTCCTTTTAGTTTTTTAATATTCGTCAATGCGTCTTGCGCCTTTTTAATATCAAGCTGTCCGGTAACCGAATCTTTTAATGATTGTTCTTGTAAAAATGGATTTGAGGGGTCGTTGCTTAATAAAATATATGAAAGCTCTTTTGGTGTAAAACTTATGCCTATTTTTTTACTCTCGTTTAAAAATATTTTTTCTGCTATAATTTGATTCCAAACCTGCTCTCTAATTTGATACGTTTGAATACCACTAGGCCTTTGCCCTGAGCGTTGTTCTTGAACATCTTCTGCCTGTTTAACTTTATTATTAAACTCCGCCAATTCGATTGTCTCATTATTAACCTTTCCTACATTTGTAGATAAAGAGCCAAAAAGTTTACTTCCGCCTTGTTTTGCATCCATTAGGATAAAGCCTATTAAACTTAGGGCTATAACAACAATTACAATTGCCGCGCCTTTTTCTCTGATACTTTTAATAATTTGCATAATTATATAAATTAAGGACGGCAAAAATAAGATAAAAAAAGGTATAAACCCCTTGAAAATCTTGATGTGTTTTTATATATTTATACGTTTTACAGCTTTTTTATACTATAATGATTAAAAAAATCATTATCAACATTAAGGTTGTTAATAATTGCTTTTTTAGTGAATAACCCTCCTTTTAGAATAAAATCAATCTAATAAAATGTGTACTTAAATATTTATTATTATTTATTATTATAATTTGAATTATTTAAAAACAAATTATCCCTTTTTAACTAACACCCTTTTTTTATAAAAGCTTATTTTTTTTTATAACAGGCTTTTTTATTAACTATTGTTAATTTTTTTTATAAAAATGATTAAAAATCTTTTTACTAGAAGCTATTAGGATGTATATATAAAATAAAAAAATGTTAATCTAGTGTTTATTATCGTGTATAACTTCGCTTTTTTATAAAAACAATAGTGCCTTTAAATATTTTTTACACTTATTAACACCCCTAATAGTAATAGGTAATTATTTAAATAAAATGTATTAATACATATTATGGTAGATATTCACAATGATTTATTGATAAAAGACTCTCTTCAAAAAAATGGATTTTATAATATTGAAATAAATCCATCGCTTGATTTATTTGAGGAAATTAATAAAATTAAAAAAGAAAAAAATGCAATAATTCTGGCACATTATTATCAGGAGCCCGATATCCAGGATATTGCAGATTTTATAGGAGATAGTTTAGGACTTTCTCAAAAAGCTGTAAATACTAATGCGGATATTATAGTTTTCGCTGGTGTTCATTTTATGGCAGAAACAGCTAAAATATTAAATCCTAATAAAAAAGTTTTATTACCTGATCTTAAAGCTGGTTGTTCTTTAAGTGATTCAGCGCCGCCTGTATTATTTAAATTATTTAAAGAAAAATATCCAAATCATTTAATTATTACCTATATAAACTGTAGCGCAGAAATAAAAGCAATGAGTGATATTATTTGCACTTCCTCTAATGCAAAGCAAATAGTGGAGAGTTTACCTATTAATCAACCAATTATTTTTGCACCAGATAAAAACCTAGGAGCATACATAAATAAAGTTACCGGAAGAAATATGTTACTTTGGAATGGTTCCTGTATGGTTCATGAAATATTTAGTCTTGAAAAAATAATAAAATTAAAAATAAGACACCCAGAAGCTAAATTAATTGCACACCCCGAATGTGAAGAATCTATTTTAGCTATTACAGACTATATAGGGAGTACTACAGGACTTTTAAAGTATTCCCAACAAAACCCCTCTAAAATATTTATTGTGGCTACAGAGACCGGAATACTTCATCAGATGCAAAAATTATCTCCTAATAAAACTTTTATACCAGCCCCACCTAATAATTCTTGCGCTTGTAATAATTGTCCATATATGAAACTAAATACCCTTGAAAAATTATATATAACAATGAAGTATGAAAATCCAGAAATAATTTTAAAAGAAGATATTAGGATTGCTGCAAAAAAATCAATTGATAAAATGTTAGAAATTAGCGCATCTCTAGGATTATAATTTTTATTTATTTATTTTATTATATTCTTGTATTCTACACTGTACATTTTGCCTGATATTTATATAAAATAAATTAATATCACCAATATGATAATTCTTTTTTACTATAAAAATGTTTCCAATTATTTTTGGTTTACAAGACCATAAAATATTATCATGAATTTTAGCACTTACTATCCTAGGAATAATTTTATTAAAGTTTTTTATTACACCACCCTTATTCATTTTTGACGAATAAAAAGTATTATCCAATGTCCAACTTAATGGATTAACAACAATAGATTTTATTTTTTCTTTTTTTATAAAATCTGGTGTATAGCCCTTTTTAAAAGTTCTCCAACCAACAAAACAACCTGTTTCAGTTGAATCTATACAAGGATTTAATTTTGTAAAATAATTTTCAGGAATTGGCATTCCTATTAAATAAGCACAAACAAGTTTTTTTTGTAATTCTTTTCCCTCAAAAAACTCTTTTAATAATCTTCCAGCGTGCTTTGTGCCCTGACTATGAGAAGCGATTATTATAGGCCTACCATTATTAAAGTTTTCTAAGTAATAGATAAAAGCGTTTTTTATATCCTCGTATGCTGTATCAAAATATTCTTCAGCTTCTTTATTATTGATATAA
>CANICR010000050.1 GCA_947466405.1 Chitinophagaceae bacterium
CCAAGAATGATTTTATTTCCATCAACTCCTGTGAATTTAATAAGGGATAAAGCAATTCGTTTATGTAGATTCCATTTTTCTATAGCAATCCCAATTAGAAAACCACCCATAAAAAGAAAAATCATTGAATCGGCATAAGATTTTGTTACTTCTTTAATGGAGTTAATACCAAATAATGGAAAGAGTATTATTGGCAACAAAGCAACTACAGCAAGAGGAACGGCATCTGAAATCCACCAACAAATCATTAGCAGAGCAACAGATAATACTTGGTTTACCTTAGGCAAAAGGGAAAAAGGATTGCATAGCAAGAATATCATAAATACAACCAATCCAATGATAATAGCTATTTGCTTTCTGTTGTTTTTGATATATATATTTATTTGCAAAAGAGTCAATGTGTTTGTTTGAAAAATAGGGAGAAGGGTTTAAAAAATATCCAATAATAATTAGTGTTAAGAATGATTTAGATAATCTTCAAATAGATATATATAGTAACTTTGTGTTTTCAAAAAGGAAAAATATGAGCGATACAATTGCAGTACCTACCTTAAGCCCAAAGGATTTTGCAACAGACCAGGAAGTACGTTGGTGCCCTGGCTGTGGAGATTATTCAATATTGGCACAGGTTCAAAAGGTTATGCCAACTTTAGGTATTCCTCGCGAAAACATTGTCATAATTTCTGGCATTGGATGTAGCAGTCGTTTTCCTTATTATATGAATACCTATGGAATGCATAGTATTCACGGTAGAGCAACAGCCGTGGCAAGTGGATTAAAGGCAGCTCGACCAGAATTAAGTGTTTGGATTGTAACAGGTGATGGCGATGGATTAAGTATCGGAGGAAATCATACCATTCATTTATTAAGAAGAAATTTTGATGTCAATGTTTTGCTCTTCAATAATCAAATTTATGGTTTAACAAAAGGACAATATTCTCCTACATCTGAGGAACATAAAGTAACAAAGAGTACACCATTTGGAAGTATTGATCATCCATTTAATCCTTTAGCCTTAGCCATGGGCGCCGATGCAAGTTTTATTGCTCGATCAATGGATAGAGACCCAAAACATTTACAAGCAATGTTGTTAAGGGCTAATGCACATAAAGGAACATCCTTTTTAGAAATCTATCAAAATTGTAACATTTTTAATGACGGAGCTTTTGAAGTGTTTACCGAAAAAGGAACAAAATTAGAAGAGTCGTTATTTTTAGAACAAGGCAAACCGTTAATTTTTGGAGCCAATCAAAACAAAGGAATCAAACTGGATGGATTTAAACCAATTGTAGTTGATTTAACAGAAGGTGGAAGTGTTGACGATCTTTGGATTCACGACGAAAGAGATTTTTATAAAGCACAGATTCTAGTTAGAATGTTTGATGACCCAATGCTTCAGCAACATTTACCAAGGCCATTCGGTGTTTTTTATCAAACAGACAGGGCCTGTTATGAAGATATCATGACTATGCAAGTAGAAGAAATTATCGTACAAAAAGGAAAAGGAGATTTGGATAAATTATTAAGCGGAAAAGAAACCTGGAAAATAGTATAACGAAATCAATCCTTTTATTTTTTTCGAAGAGCGTTTTATAATCCCTCCAAAATAATGTTAACACCTAAAAATATTCTTATTGCCGGCTCATCGGGAATGGTTGGCAAACATTTATTGCAAATTTGTTTAGATTCGAATGAAGTCAGACAAATAATTTTACTCTCTCGAAAATCAACTACCTACAAACACTCTAAAATTCAAGAAATTATCGTTGATGATTTTTTAAATTATGATTCCATTGCCCCAATATTGAATCACATTGACATAGTTTATTTTTGTATTGGTGTTTACACCGGCAATGTAGAAAGAGATTTATTTAAAAAAATTACCGTTGATTATCCGGTAGCATTGGCAAAAATTGTATTAGCAAATTCAGCTACTTCAAAATTCATATTATTAAGCGGCGCTGGCGCAGACAGAACAGAGAAAAGTAAAATGATGTTTGCTAAAGACAAAGGAATGGTAGAAAATAAATTGTATCAACTGTTTAATAATAATTTTCATAGTGCAAGACCTGGATATATTTATCCTATAACAAAAAGACAAGAACCCAATTTTATGTATACCATATCAAGAATTATATATCCTGTCATAAAATTATTTGGAAAAAAATATAGTATTACATCTCTTGAATTAGCAAAAGCTTTGTTTGTATTGGGTATGCAATCGCATCAACAAACATCTTTTGAAAATGAAGAGTTGATCGCACTTACTACAACAATTTAAAATCATGTTAGATAAACGACTTCTTCATTAAATATTCTGCAATTTGAATAGCATTAGTAGCTGCTCCTTTTCTAAGATTATCACTTACAATCCAGCAATTTAATGTATTTGCCTGTGTCTCATCTCTTCTAATACGTCCTACAAAGGTTTCATCTTTATCATGGGCATTAATGGGCATGGGGTAAATATAATTTTCTATATCGTCTTCTAATACAATTCCAGGTGTTTTTGACAGAATGTTTCTTACGTCATTAATACTAAAATCTTTTTCAAATTCAATATTAACGGATTCGCTATGTCCGCCAATGGTAGGAATACGAACACAGGTTGCCGTTAGTAATATATTTTGATCACCCATTATTTTTTTAGTTTCATTGGTCATTTTCATTTCTTCTTTGGTATAACCATTTTCTAAAAAAACATCGATATGTGGAATAGCATTTAAATCTATTGGAAATTTATATGCCATCTCGCCAACAACCCCCTTTCTTTCATTCATTAATTGATTAACAGCTTTCACACCTGTACCAGTAACACTTTGATAAGTACTAACCACTACTCTTTTTATTTGATAGTGGTCATGCAGTGGTTTTAACACTACTACTAATTGTATGGTGGAACAGTTTGGATTAGCAATAATTTTATCCTCAATAGTTAATTCATTGGCATTTACTTCCGGAACAATTAATTTTTTGTTAGGGTCCATTCTCCAGGCACTTGAATTATCTATAACAGTGATTCCGGCAGCAGCAAATTTTGGAGCCCATTCTAAAGAAGTATTTCCACCTGCAGAAAAAATTGCAACGGCAGGTTTAGCATCAATAGCATCCTGCATGCTCATAATAGTATATTCTTTACCGTTAAAATTAATTTTCTTTCCGATAGATTTTTCAGAAGCAACAGGGAATAATTCTGTAACAGGAAAATTCCTTTCAGTCAGCACTTGCAATATTTTTGTACCAACAAGTCCAGTGGCACCAACAACGGCTACTTTCATGATATTATTTTTACTAAACAAAAATAAGTTATTAATACAAGTATTTTTAATCAATTCTACGAAGACAATATATTTTATAAAAAACGCTTGTAAACACTTAAGTTCATCTAAGACCACGGTTTAAATAGTTGAATACACAAGATCAATACTTTTACCAAAAGTACCCCAATGAAAAAGCTAATCATTCTTTGTTTCATAATTAACGGAATTTGTGCCAATGCTCAACTGATAGAAAATTTTGCCGATAATGACTTTACCCAAAACCCTGAATGGAAAGGAGGCGATAGTGATTGGACTATTAACGCACAGCATCAACTACAAAGTAATTGCGATAGATCGAACAGCTCTTTTTGTTTATATACACATAATTTAAAAGCAAGAATTGCAGAATGGAAATTTGAATTAACGCTGTCTTTTAACCCATCAAGCCTTAATTATGTTGATGTGTATCTTATAGCGTCTGACAGTAATTTATTACAACAAAACAACACTGGGTATTTTGTAAGGATAGGTAGTTCGGATGACGACATATCATTATACAGAAAAGATATTAATGGATTCGTAAAAATTATCGATGGAGCCAATGCTACCCTTAATTCAAGTAGTAACGAAATAAAAATAAGGGTAATTAGAAAAGAAAATAATCAATGGGAAGTAATCAGCGAAGTAAATTCACTTCCCATGTATTCCGAGGGGGTCGTTTTTGATAGTGTTTATTTGGTATCGAAATATACCGGAATCGTCGTAAAGCAAAGCACTGCTTCGTTCTTTAAAAAACATTTTCTAAAGAATTTTTATATTGATAATTATTATAGAGACAGTACACCGCCCTTAATTGATACCATTTATACCATAGATCAAAACAAATTAAATGTTTTATTTAATGAACCAGTAGATAAAATATCCTCGGAAAATATCAATAATTATATAGTAAATAATAATATTGGACTTCCAGCGATTGCTTTACGAGACAGCTTCAATCATGCGCTTGTTCATTTATTTTTTAACAATAATTTTCCCTCAAGGCAATGGATACAACTTACTGTTCAATTTGTAAAAGACATTGAAAATAATAGCATGCTACAATCAGCAAAAGATTTTTGTCATTATATACCATTGCCATTTGATATTATAATTGATGAAATTATGGCAGACCCTAGTCCTTCTATTGGATTACCAGAAAAGGAATGGTTGGAAATAAAAAATACAAGCCCTTTTGATATTAATTTATCTGGTTGGACAATTGCTAAAAATAACGAATCAAGCAGTCCATTACCTGCCTATATTTTACAACCCGATAGTATGATTGTACTTTGTAGTACAGGATCTTATTCAGCAATAGTAAATATTACAAAGTCAATATCCGTAACTAATTTCCCTACACTTTCTAATACGGAAGATTTAATATATCTAGTTTCGCCACAGGGTAGTACAATCCATACCGTTAGTTATTCTGATAAATGGTATCAAAATGAATTAAAAAAACAAGGAGGATGGAGTATGGAGATGATTGATATAATGAATCCTTGTGCAGGAATGGATAACTGGTCGGCTAGCACAAGCAATACAGGCGGTACACCCGGTAAAATTAATAGCATTGATGCGATTAATATTGATGATATTTCCCCTAGATTAATACGGGCGTTTGCTAACGATAGTGTACATGTTAAATTATATTTCAACGAACCATTGGATAGTGTTCAGGCTGCCGTAAAAAATAATTACCAAATAGATGATTATTATGGAATAATTAAGCAAGTAGAACCAATTGCTCCTTTATTTAATCAGGTAATAATTGAACTCAATACTGCGCTTGAAAGAAATAAAGAATATACAATAAGAGCAAATGGGTTAGTTGATTGTATTAAAAATGAAATCGGAGTCTATAATTTTACTAAGGTAGCATTGCAAGAAGAAGCAGACAGCTTTGATCTTATTATAAATGAAGTGCTATTTAATCCAAAAAAAGATGGCTTTGATTATGTGGAAATATATAACAGGAGCAATAAAACACTAAATCTTAAGAATATATTTATAGCAAATGTAAATGCTGCAGGAAATATAGACAATATCGCACCTGTTCAAAAAGAAGATTTTTTAATTTTTCCGAAAGAATATATAGTAATTACTGAAAATCCTTTTATACTTGAGCGAGAGTATTATACGCCAAATCCATTGTCTGTTTTTCTAGAAGAAAATATGCCATCTTTTAATGATGACAACGGAACTATTATTTTATTAAATGAACAAGGAAAAAAAATAGATCAGTTAAATTATAGCAATAAATGGCACTTCGAATTACTGGATAATACAGAAGGAGTATCACTAGAGCGAATTGATTTCAATGCAACAACACAAGATGAACATAATTGGCATAGTGCTTCAAGTACGGTAGGGTATGGAACACCTACCTATAAAAACTCGCAATGTAATCCTGAAATTATAGAAGATGATCAAATACTAATCGAGCCTGCTGTTATTAGTCCAAATAACGATGGATACAACGACATAGCAAATATATTTTATTCTTTTTCTGATCCAGGATGTGTTATAACTATATCCATATTTGATAGCAACGGAAAGCCTGTGAAGCAATTAATAAGGAATCAATTATGTGGAAGAACCGGAAGTATAAAGTGGGATGGACTAAATGAAAATAATCAAAAGCTACCCATTGGAAGGTATATCGTTTATGCAGAAGTGTTTAATTTGCGTGGCAAGGTTGTAACAATAAAAAAAAGTATTGTTGTTATTTAGATTGTAAAAGTGATATTATTGATTAGGTTGTTTGTTTTCAAGTTTATATCTTATAAACAGATATCCGCCAAAGGCGCAAACAATGGCAAATGCCATTAATCCAAATAGATTATTAATATTAAAACCAAACATGGCAATACCTAAAAAACAACCAATAAATTCAAAGAGAATCCAATATAGAACAGTATAGAGTTTCCATCTTTTAGGATTGAGACCCTTTTCTGTGGCCATTAAACCAATTTTTTTACAAAGCAAAAAAAGCAAGACGATTTCTAACATAATTAAACAAGGTCTATATCAAAGTTTACTAATTGTACGAATTCATGTATTCTCGCATCAATATCTTCTTTTTTTATTTCTTTAAGTCTTTCTGGTCCAAATTTCTCAACACAAAAACTTGCCATCGCACTTCCTACAATAATAGCCGTTTTCATGTTTTCAAAGCTGATGTCTTTTGTTTTTGCGAGGTGACCAATAAATCCACCAGCAAAAGTATCTCCAGCACCTGTTGGATCAAACACTTCCTCTAACGGTAATGCAGGAGCGAAGAAAACATGATTTTTATTGAATAATAAAGCGCCGTGTTCGCCTTTTTTTATAATTAAAAAATTAGGACCCATTTCCATTATTTTTCGAGCTGCTTTAACCAATGAAAATTCACCACTCAATTGACGAGCTTCCGCATCATTAACCAACAGCACATCTACTTTTTTCAATACTTCTTTTAAATCATCTAAAGCGATATCCATCCAAAAGTTCATCGTATCCATTACAATCAGCTTTGGCCTTACTTTCATTTGATTGATAACGCTCAATTGCAATTTTGGCATTAAATTTCCTAGCATTAAAAATTCTGATCCTTGATAACTATCTGGTACAATAGGATTAAAATCTGCCAGCACATTTAAATCAGTAATCAGCGTATCTCTTGTGTTCATATCAAGATGATATTTTCCACTCCAGAAAAAAGATTTTTTATCGGGCACAATTTCAACACCATCAATTTGAACGCCTCTTGATTTGAGTTCATTCATCTCTTCTATAGGAAAATCATTTCCCACAATAGAAATTTGTTGTACAGGCTTCAAAAAGTTACTTGCGGCATATGCTACATAAGTTGCCGAACCGCCAACAATTTTATCTATCTTTCCGAAAGGAGTTTCAATGGCATCAAAAGCCATGGTACCAACAGTAATTAATGACATAATATATATGTTTAAAAAATTGAAAAAACCGAGCAAAAGTAATGTATTAAAATTTGTTTTATGAATCTTCGCGCATTAATTATTAATAAAAAGCAATAAAATGTTACTTAAAATACATCCAGACAACCCGCCGACAAGATTAATTAAACAAGTAATAGATTGCCTAAAGTCGGGGGGCGTTATTATATACCCTACGGATACGATTTATGGTATTGGCTGTGATATAAATCAACCCAGGGCGATAGAAAGAGTCTGCCAGATAAAAGACATCGATATAAAAAAAGCTAATCTTTCTTTTATTTGTAAGGATTTGAGTCATTTGAGCGATTATACTAAGAGTATTAATACGCCATTATATAGATTACTTAAAAGACATTTACCTGGTCCGTTTACATTTATTTTGGAAGCAAGCAAGGCGGCCCCTAAGATTTTAGCCTCAAAAAAAGCAACCGTGGGAATTAGGGTACCGGATAATGTGATTTGCCGGCATATATTAGATGAGCTCACAAACCCTATAATAAGCACATCTTTGCCCGGAGAAATGGTGGAGGATTACACCAATCCGGAAATTATTTATCAGCAATTTGGAAAAAAGGTTGACATCGTCATCGACGCCGGTATTGGAGGAATGACTCCATCTACGGTTGTTGATTGTACAGGGGAGGCTTATTTTGTGATAAGACAAGGATTAGGTGTTTTTGAATCTTAAAATAATTAGTAAAGGCATAAAATTTATAGAAATATAAAAATTAGATAACTTCGAAAAAAAATTTCTTATCTCTTTGACGCAGACAACAAAAGCTCATTTAGCACTTATTGGTACAAATATATTTTTTGCAATAAATTTCACAGCGGTAAAATTTTTATTTAATGGTGGATTTATTAAACCCTTTGGATTAAACTTCGCGAGAATTCTTGTAACAACAATATTATTATGGGTGATTTATATTTTTAAAAAAAACAAACACATCCTTGATAAAAAAGATCTTGGCCGGTTAGTTCTTTGTTCGCTCACAGGCATTGTAATTAATCAATTGCTTTTTATTAAAGGCCTGTCAATGACTTATTCAATACACGCGTCTTTACTAATGTTAACTACACCTATTTTAATAATGATTATTGCTGCAATAATTTTAAAAGAAAGGGTGACAGCAAATAAAGCAATGGGATTGATGTTAGGCGTTATCGGCGCATTAGTATTAATAACCAAGCGTCAAAATTCCGGCTCAGGCACTAATATATTTTGGGGAGATGTAATGGTAATACTAAATGCCATTTCGTATTCTTTTTATTTTATCATGGTAAAGCCTCTGATGAAAAAATACGAGGCAATTGCTGTAATCAGGATTTTATTTACAATGGGATTATTTATTGCGTTGCCGTTTTGTTGGAATGAATTTTCGATGATACCATGGTATAGTTATTCCATAAAAGAGGTCGGTGTATTGTCACTAATTATAATTGGTGGAACATTTTGTGCGTATTTATTTAATGTATATGGAATCAAGCACCTGGGGGCAACGGTTTCTGGAGCATATATATATTCTCAACCATTTTTTGCAACGGCAATAGCAATTGTTTTTTTGGGAGAAACATTAGAGGGGTATAAAATATTTGCTGCAGCGTTGATTTTCATGGGTGTATATCTCTCAAATAAAAACACTAGCAATGTTTGAATATATAACAGTATCAAGCGAGGAAGAATATTTACAAGCTGGTATTTTATTCAGAGAGTATAGCGATTGGCTGAAAATAGATTTAACATTTCAAAACTTCGAAGTAGAATTAAAGGAACTAAAAAAAATGTACGAACCACCCAAGGGAACCATAATACTTTGTAAGCAAGGAGAAAATTATATAGCATGCGTAGCCGTTAGGCCCAATTTGGATTTAATAGCAGAATTAAAAAGAATGTATGTTAAACCCGCTTTTCAACAAAAAGGGATAGGACAAATATTATTAAATGGATCGTTACAATTTGCTATAGAGGCTGGCTATAAAAAAATCAGGTTGGACACATTAAATACTATGAATCCTGCAATGAGCTTGTATGAGAAAAATGGATTTTATCAAACAGAAGCTTATTATTTTAATCCGGAAAAGTCGGCTGTATATTATGAAAGGGAACTTTAGGGTTTCATTGGGCAATCAAAAAACAAGTATTTTTTTTCGGCGACATTAAATAATCTCCAATCATTGGTATTTATTTGAAAGGAAAAAACACCACAGGTAGGCATATCATCAATGTTAACACCCATTTCAAGATGGTTAATAAAATCAGTAATGCCAGGATTGTGTGTAAAAATAGCAACAGAATTAGTTTTATTATTTATGCTGCAAATCAGATCGGTAATATTTTGTGGGGTTGCTTGATATAAAATATCACTAAACAAAACTTTAGGTAGCGGATATCCGTAAGTGTTACAAAAAATCTCACAAGTCTGACGGGCTCTTAACGCTCCACTAGAAATGAAAGCATCAATAATAATATTCTTTTTAAAAAGTTTATCCGACATTAATAAAGCTTCTTTTTTGCCTGTATTATTTATTTCCCTTTCATAATCTGATTCTTGAATATTTGCCCATCCGCTTTTAGCATGGCGTATCAATAAAATGGTTTTCATCTATTTTTAGCTTCTGTTGGGGTTAAAAAAAATCCCAGCGTAGGCTGGGATGATAAGATATTAATTTCTTGAAACTATAAACCACTAAAAGTTAAACCTAATTGAAGCAGTTTTGCTTCTGGAGCAACTTTATCTTTAAATATAGATCCAGAAAGGTTATAAGAGCCAAATAGTGAAAAATTTCCTATTCCAACTCTTGCGGTAGCAGATAATCTTCTTGAATTAAAATAGCTTTTTGCACTTATCTTTTCTGTATATTCATTGATTGTATTTCCTTCTGCATCCCGCAATGTTTTTCCTTTGGTATGAGCATTTAATAAAGTTCCAATTTTTACGCCTAAAGCAAATTTAAAAGACTTGCTCGGGTTGGCAGGTTTTGCAAAAAAACGCAATTCCACAGGAATTTCGACATATGCGGTGTTAACTGAATATTTTTTAAATCGAGTTGTACTATCTAAGGATGTGAATTGTAATAAAGGAGTTTTTCCATTGATATCAACACTCATATTGTTAAGAAATAAGTGACTAGTACTAATTCCTGCACCAAAAGCGACACTATAATGTGGGTTTGATTTAAAAGGTTTATCTAGCATAAAATAAATATTTCCCCCTCTGGAATTGTTTTTGGTATGAGAGTTGATACTATCAGGAAGATTGAGCCATTTATCTGAACTTGCCTGTATCATAAAATGATCTGATGGCCTGTCTGATAAATCTATTTTTTTCTTTATTTCAGTACTTTGTGAAAAAAGAACAATTGAGCTAAACATCAATAAACACAAACAAAAATATTTTTTCATATAAAAGTAAAATTAATCCAGTAAGTTATAATAAAAACAAAGATAATGCTAGTTCTATTATTTATACAAGAAAGTAATTTACCCCTTTAATGAAAACGAGTCAAAAAAGTAGATCAATAATATGTAATAAAATTATCTTTTTAACATTCATGTTATGTTTATTTATTATGAGTATGTTCATGATTTTTAATTATATTACAGGTATTTTATAGAATAATGTTTTCTCGGTAAAGGTTGTGATTGAGAGAGGCGAAGCCATGTAAATAGTTGATTTAAATATTGTTAATATTCTTTTTAAATGAAAATAAATTCAGCTTTAGATAAGTCTACAAATTGGACAGAAACAATTACTCCTAAAAGTTCATTGTTTGATTTAAGATTAAAAGCAGTATGGGAATATCGCGATTTGCTTTTTATGTTTGTAAAAAGAGATTTTGTTGCAAATTATAAGCAAACTATCCTTGGACCACTTTGGTTTATAATACAACCGGTTATGACGACACTAATGTTTACGGTTGTGTTTGGCAATTTTGCAAAAATAAGTACTGATGGTCAGCCCAAAATGTTGTTTTATATGGCAGGGGTTACCATTTGGAATTATTTTTCGGAATCATTCAACAGAACATCCTCAGTTTTTACAACCAATTCCGGACTTTTCGGGAAGGTTTATTTTCCCAGACTAATTATTCCGCTTTCTATTATTTTTTCTGGATTGATTAGGTTTTCTATTCAGTTTGCTTTGTTCATGAGTTTTTTAATTTATTTTTTAATCAAATCAAATGATAGCGTTCATCCGAATCTATATGTGTTGTTAACTCCTTTCTTGTTGATATTGATGGCAGGAATAGCACTTGGTGCTGGGATGATAATAAGTGCATTAACTACTAAATATAGAGACTTTACTTATTTGGTTAGTTTTGGCGTTACGCTGCTGATGTATGCCACCCCGGTAATTTATCCAATTGCGTTTTTACCTGAAAAATATAAAACGATTGCTATGGCAAATCCACTTAGTGGTGTAGTAGAAACATTCCGCTATTCATGGTTAGGGAGCGGTACGTTTTCTTGGGGACTATTAGGGTATAGCTTTTGTTTTATGATTGCATTACTTTTTTGTGGCATTATTATTTTTAATAAGGTTGAAAAAAACTTTATGGATACGGTGTAAATGGCGAATGATTTAAATAAATAATGTTGAATCTTGAATAATAAAATAAACGTCACTAAAACATTTTTTCCTCCCTTGGAAGAATACCAACTTCAGCTTGAGCGAATATGGAAAAATGAATGGTTGACCAATAGGGGAGAATTATTGAAAGAGTTGGAAGATAAATTGAAAAATTATTTATCGGTCTCCAATATTATTATTATGAACAATGGTACTATTCCTATTCAGATTGCGTTAAAGCTTTTAGCAAAACAAGGAGAAGTTATTACAACCCCATTTAGTTACGTTGCCACATCAGCAGCAATTGTATGGCAAAATTGTACGCCGGTTTTTGTTGACATTCATCCAGAGTATTTAACAATCGATGAAAAAAAAATAGAAGCGGCTATAACGGATAAGACTACTTGTATTTTAGCTACGCACGTTTTTGGCAACCCTTGCAATGTAGAAGCGATAGAAGCAATAGCAAAAAAATATCAATTGAAAGTGATTTATGATGCAGCTCATTCGTTTTCTGTAAAATATAAAGGAGAGTCTGTTTTTAATTATGGAGATATAAGCACCTGTAGTTTTCATGCTACCAAACTATTTCATACTGGTGAAGGAGGAGCGTTGTTTTGTAGTGAAGAATCACTTCGGGACAAGATGTTTTATAGTCATAACTTTGGTCACAATGGTCCGCTTGATTTTCACGGTCTAGGCATCAATGGAAAAATAAGCGAATTACAAGCAGCTATGGGATTGAGTGTTTTACCATATATGCATCAGATTTTGGCTGGAAGGAAAATGGTTGTTGATTATTATAATGAGCATATTGACAGGAGCGCTCTACAAACCTTAAAAATAAGAGAAGGTACCGAATGGAATTACAGTTATTATCCAGTAATATTTGAAAG
>CANICR010000051.1 GCA_947466405.1 Chitinophagaceae bacterium
CACTTTTCCTTTTACATTTATTTTACTATAATCGCTATACGCCTCATCTTCAATGCCATATCCAACAAAAATGATTTTATCGCTTACAAAAGAATCGTTTTCATTCATAGAAACGGGAGAAATGAAATCACTTCCAAAAATTTGTTTTTCATTATTAAGAATTAGGGATGTTTCAATAATAGAATCCTGATTGATTGGAAAAAATTGTTGATAACCGATCATGTTTTTTGGGTGCGACAATCCAATTTCTATGAACCTATTTTCGATATAATTGGCCGCTTTGCGTTGACCTTCAGTTCCCGTTTCTCTGCCCTCCATCGCATCGCTTGCAATGATGGAAAGGTCTTTTTTAAGGCCACTAATATTTACAATATTCGCATATTTTGATGCAGGCTTGCCTTGTCCAAATATTGTAAGTTGAATAGCCAGTATAAAGAAGACACTAAAGAACTGTTTCATAATTAATATTTTAGCAAGGAATTTTATTAATTCTATTTTCATGTCTTCCGCCTTCAAAGTGGGTATTCATGAAAGCGGTCAACATATTTTCTGCATCTATTTGCTCAACAAATCTAGCAGGGATACAAATAATATTGGCATTATTGTGCTTACGTGTTAGTTCTGCAATTTCAATTTTCCAACAAATAGCGGCTCTAATATTGGCATGCTTGTTGGCGGTAATAGCTACGCCATTTGCGCTTCCGCAAATTAGAATTCCAAATGCGGCCTCATTTTTTTCAACGGCTGTGGCAACAGGATGCGCAAAGTCGGGATAGTCTACAGAAGCTACACTATCTGTTCCAAAATCTGTGTAACGAATATTACTATTTGAAAGAAACGTTTTTAATTTTTCTTTGCATTCAAATCCAGCATGATCTGAACCGATGGCAATTGGTTGAGTAAGATTGAATGCGCTCATAATATTTATTTTTAGTGCAAGAAAAATTATTGAAATATTAACTCCATTCTTTTTCCTTTTTGATATTATCCTTGTCTACTTTTTTCGCAATAAAAACACTGATTTCATATAGAAGCAATAAAGGTACTGCAACAATAATTTGGCTCGTCCAGTCGGGAGAAGGGGTTATGATTGCTGCAACAATAAGGATAATTACAAAGGCATATTTTCTATATTTCTTCAGGAAGTCTGCTGATATTAAACCAATTTTTGTAAGTACATAGGCAATAATGGGTAATTCAAAAGACAAGCCACAGCCTAAAATAATATCATTAAGTGTATCAATATAGTCATCTAATGTTGGCATGTATTTATAGGCGCCCTTGGTGCCTAAGTTAAAATTGGCTAAAAAGTTAAAAGTAAAAGGGGCGAGTAAAAAATATCCAAACAACGCGCCAGTAAAAAAGCAAATACTTATCCAAAAAATGCTTCCTCTAGAATATTTTAATTCTTTAGGAGAAAGTGCAGGTTTTATAAACAGCCAAAGTTCCCAGAATAAATAAGGGAATGCGACAATCAGGCCACCAACCATGGCAATTGATATGGCCGACATGAAGGGGCCGCTAATGGTATTGCCTTGTAATTGAATATTAACGGGAGGCATACAAAGCGCATCGCCTAATTTTAAATAATGACTGATGTTACAAAGACCAGTATAAGTTATGAAGTTTGATTCTGCGGGAGCAAAAATAATATGATCAAAAATCCAATCTACATTGATAAATAATACAATTGCAGCAGCGAGCCAAACTAGTCCGGATCTAACGATATGCCAACGCAATGCTTCCAAATGATCAATAAAACTCATCTCTGCTTTATGGTCACTTTCGACACCTCGGTTAAATAAATATTTCTTTTTTGTTTCAGCCACTTATGTATTATTGGGTTGTTAATTTCTCTGCGTTTTCGGCAAATTGTAAAGCATCGATAAACTCTTGAATTTCGCCATTAATAACGGTATCCAAGTTGTAAACAGTTAGCCCTATGCGATGATCTGTAACTCTTCCTTGAGGATAATTATACGTTCGAATTTTAGCGCTTCTATCGCCGGTACTCACTAAACTTTTACGTTGTCTAGAGATAGCCTCTTCTGCTTTACGAACTTCCTCATCATATAATTTAGTTCTCAACATATCCATTGCTTTTTCACGATTTCCAAGCTGGCTTCTTTCAGTTTGACAAACTACTACAATGCCGGTTGGTTTATGAGTTAGAAAAACTTTCGTCTCCACTTTATTTACATTTTGACCTCCGGCACCACCACTTCTGGCCGTTTCCATTTTTACATCACTTTCTTTCAATTCAAAATCTACTTCTTCTGCTTCAGGCATAACGGCAACGGTAGCAGCGCTGGTGTGAACGCGTCCGCTACTTTCCGTATCGGGTACACGCTGAACCCTGTGAACGCCACTTTCGAATTTCATCGTGCCGTATACATCATCTCCCGTTACTTCTACTTGCACCTCTTTATAGCCCCCAACAGTACCTTCACTTTCACTTAAGATAGCCGTTTTCCATCCTTTCTTTTCACAATATTTCAAATACATTCTTAATAGATTGCCTGCAAATAAGGAAGCTTCATCTCCTCCAGTACCCGCTCGAATTTCTAAAATGGCATTTTTTTCATCATAAGGATCTTTTGGAATCAGCATGTTGCGGATTTCTTTTTCTAGTTGATCTCTTTTTTCTTCCATCAATGGCATTTCTGATTTTGCCATTTCCCTCATTTCATCATCATCAGCATAAAGCACTTCTTTATTGAATTCTATATCATCAAGTAGTTTAACATAAGCATTTCTTACATCCACAATTTTTCCCAAACTTCGATATTCCTTACTCATGGCACTGAATTTCTTATTGTCACTTACAATTTCTGGATTTGTAAGCGCAACGCCTAGGTTATCAAATTTTGCTTTTATAGCATCGAGTTTATCTAACATAATGTAATTTTATGAATACAAGCTTTCCGTATTAATAAAAGCTAGTATATAATAGCCTTGAAACTAAATTTTTTCTCAGTCTTCAAAGTGTGCAAATTTACATGATAATAATGAATCATTTTGTATAGAAAAATAACATCGAAGCAGATTTTTAACGGGTATGAAATATTGCCTTCAGATTCAGTATTGATAATCGATCAAAAAGGCTCGATTGCTGATATTTTACCAATATCGGAGGCAGGAGACGGAATTATTTTTCATGAAGGATTGATTTCACCCGGATTTATCAATTGCCATTGTCATTTGGAGTTATCTCATTTAAAAGGAGTTATTCCTAAAAAAACAGGGCTTATTGATTTTGTATTAAAAATCGTGCAAGCAAGGAAAGCTGATGATACTATTATTCAGGAAGCGATGGAAAAAGCCGAAAAGGAGATGTTGCAAAATGGAATTGTGGCAGTAGGGGATATTTGTAACACAAATTATTCAATAGCTCAAAAAAGTAAAGGAAATCTTTATTATCACAATTTCATCGAAGGGATTGGTTTTCCTAAAGAAATTGCGATTAGTCGATTTCAACAGATGAAAGAATTATACAAAGAGTTTACAATTTCTTTGAAAAACAATTCTCTGGTACCTCATGCTCCATATTCAGTTTCTACAGATTTGCTTACATCTATTGTGCAATTCCCAGGTAATGAAATCATAACCATGCACAATCAGGAAACGGTGGAAGAAAATGAATTGTATGAAAATAAACAAGGCGCTTTTTTAAAGTTTTTTAATCAATTAAATATCAGTGCTAATTCTTTTGATGCTTTGGGAAAAACAAGCTTACAACATTTTTTACCCTTTTTTAAAAAAGACCAATCGCTTATTTTGGTTCACAATATTTTTACAAATCAACAGGATATAGAAATCGCTAATTATTTTTTCGAAAACACTTCTTCATTATTAAATTTCTGTTTATGCCCCAATGCTAATTTGTATATAGATCATCAATTGCCAGACGTTGAATTATTTATTAAAAACCAATGCAGCATTGTGTTAGGAACCGATAGTTTGGCTTCAAATGATCAATTGAGTATTCTAGAGGAAATCATCACGCTTCAAAAAAAATATCCTACAATTCCATTAACTACCATGTTGCAGTGGGCAACGATTAATGGTGCAAAAGCTTTGAAAATTTCGGATCGATTTGGGAGTTTTGAAATAGGAAAAACCCCAGGTGTGTTGTTGATAAATGATGAAATAGTAAAGAGATTAGTCTAATGATCAAGACAATACCTCTTGCATTATTTTTAATGATTTCATTTGGCCAAAATCGTTTAAATGCAACGAAAAATATTCTAAATAAGCAAGTAATAAATTTCTCCTGATTTCTTTATTTAATTTAATCTGATCGAGTTCATCAGGGTGCATGATTTTCAAAAGTTCAATTGTTTGTAGCGCCAGTTCTCCTTCAATGAAATGATGATGCAATGGCTTTTCATTTTCAAATTTACCTTCTTTTAAATCAAGATAAATTTTATCTTGGCTTGTCTTTTCTATACTTGGACTTTCAATTTTAAATCCAAAAAATTGTGGCAGCTGTAACGAAAAATATAAAGCAAAATTTGCAGTATGACTGGGCTTGCATTTGTCGAGGTAGATCAATGAATCTTCACAGAAATTAAATAAATTAATATCGGATTCTGGCTGTCGAACTGTTTTAAATAGCAGCTCCATAATGAAAGTGAGCACACTATTTTTTATTACATCACTTAATAAATGGGTATATACCAAAGACCAATTGCAATCTTTTAAACGTTGCATATTTTTCAACTCATTATGATATACCTCCATATCGAGTAAAGCGCCAGGCTGCAACATAATAATTTTTCCACCTTTTGGCTGTATTTTTCTTACCCCATTTACAAGGTAAGTTTGAACGCCAAATAGCTCAGTAAAGGTGGTTGCAATCAAACTAGTTTCACCATATTTGATGGTGCGTAAAATGATACCTTTTGTCTTATGAGTCATTAAAAATACTTCAATCTGCAATTTAGTTATTGTAATAATTTATAAATAAACTTTCTTTGCACAATATTTGAATTAATTCATTTTTTATACTCTGTTTATTATGTGGCAACGCTTAGCAAAATTTGTTTTAAAGAAAAGAGGGATTTTGCTCTTTTTACTGGTAGTAATAACTATTGTGATGAGCATTTTTGCTTCAAAAGTAAAATTGAGCTATGAGTTTGCGCGCGCCATACCGTTAGATAATCCTAAGTATCAAGAGTATGTTTCCTTTAAAAAATTATTCGGGGATGATGGTAATTTATTGGTGATAGGAGTTCAAACAAATGATTTTTTTAAACTAAAAAATTTTAGTGCGTATCAAAAATTAAATACAACATTAAAAAAAGTAAATAGTGTAGAAGATGTGTTGAGTGTACCCAATGCCGTTATATTAGTAAAAAACGACTCCTTAGAAAAGCTAGAATCCAGAAAGATATTTTTAGAGAAATACTATCAACAGCCGAATCTTGACAGCGCCATGTCGATATTCTATAATCTTCCTTTTTATAGCTCTATGTTATACAATAAAGAAACGTCAACGTTTCTGATGGGAATTAAAATAAACAAAGACTCATTGAATTCCCCTGCAAGGGTAGGCATTGTAAATGCAATAATAGCTGCAACTAAGATATATGAAAAAGAAACAGGAATTGAAGTGCATGTTAGCGGGCTTCCATTAATAAGAACGATTGTTGCAGAGCGTATTCAAAAAGAAATGAAACTGTTTTTATTTGGTTCTCTATTATTAAGTGTTTTAATTCTTTTTTTATTCTTTCGTTCTGTAAGTACTACTTTAATATCATTGAGTGTTGTAGTAGTAGGCGTTATTTGGACGATGGGCATCATTTATTTATGTGGATATAAAATAACATTACTAACGGCATTAATACCTTCGCTTGTGGTTGTTATTGGCATACCTAATTGTATTTATTTTATCAATAAGTATCATACCAGTTATTTACATAGCAATGAATTAAACCCAGCTTTAAGGAAAACCAATGCATTAATTGATATGGTAAGTAAGATGGGAGTTGTCACTTTGTTTTGCAATATTACGGCCGCCATTGGTTTTGCTGTTTTTGCGCTTACTAAAAGTGCGGTATTGAAAGAGTTTGGCGTGGTTTCTGGTATCAGCATTATGTTGATTTTTGTTATCTCCTTTATCATTCTTCCCGCCACGTTAAGCTTTTTACCAACCCCCAATAAAACACAATTAAAATACCTGTACAACAAATGGGTTGGTTTATTCTTAGGTAAAATTGAAACATGGGTGTTTGGTCATCGAAAATCAATTTTGATTGTTACCTTTTTCGTTTTGTTGTTTTCTTTTATTGGAATAATGAAATTAAAATCAGTAGCCTATATTGTAGATGATCTGCCAAAAACAGACAAGATTTATACCGATTTAAAATTCTTTGAAAAGAACTTTAAAGGGATAATGCCACTAGAAATTGTAGTGGATACAAAAAAAAGGAATGGACTTTCTGGTATGAAGTCATTACTCGTTTTCGAAAAAATCGATTCCTTATCAGCATATATTTCTAGCAAGAAAGAAATGAATAAACCGCTAAGTATTGCTGAGGGACTAAAGTTTGCTAAGCAAGGATTTTATGATAATGACTCTACTCAGTACCTCTTACCCAATAGTTTTGATGGTGCATTTGTAGGTGAATACTTAAAGCCTTCAAAAAATGAGAAAGTAAAAAATAATTTTGCTGCTATGCTAAATGCTTTCATTGACAGCAATAGACGATACACCCGTATCAGCGTTAGCATGGCTGATGTAGGAACGCAGCAGCTTCCATTATTGCTTAATGATATTGAACAACAAGCAAATCATTATTTTGACAGCAGTTATAAAGTTTCGCTAACCGGAACAAGTATTACTTTTTTAGAAGGGAGTAAATTTATTATCAATGGTTTACAGCAAAGTATTTTTTGGGCATTTTTATTGATAGCACTTTGCATGTTATATTTATTTAAGTCTTTTAAAATCCTTCTTTGTTCTTTATTGCCTAACATTATCCCTCTAATAGTTACGGCTGGGGTAATGGGCTGGGCGGGTATTCCATTAAAGCCATCTACTGTATTAGTCTTTAGCGTAGCCTTGGGAATTGCAATAGATATTACCATACGTTTTTTAATTAATTACAGGCAACAGCTTCCTATGCATGATAATAATGTAGAAGCAACTATAAAAAATACTGTTCAACAAACCGGATTAAGTATCATTTATACTTCCTTGGTATTAACTGCGGGGTTTGTGATTTTTTGTGCCAGTAGCTTTGGAGGCACGTTTGCGTTAGGTTGGCTTACATCTGTTACATTATTTGTAGCTACCATCACTAATTTAATATTATTGCCGGTGTTATTGTTGATGATGAAAAAAAACAATTAAAAAACATCGAAAAAAATGGGTTACTGATATTATTTATTATTTCCTTTTTTTCTTACATGATATTAATCATGATAAATTATACAAATAATAAGTTTTTATTTAACTGTAGGGTCTTAATATTGCGTAAATATTTTTTGGCAATTATTTAATTAATTGTTAAATTTATTTTTCGGAGTTAATCTTCAATTTTTAAACCAAAAGTTTTTTATGAGAAAAATTTCAATTTTATTGACGTTTCTGCTTTTAGGTGGACTTGTCAATGTGTTTGCTCAAAACAAATTATTTAACGGTATTGTATCAGATGAAAATGGGAACAGAGTGCCATTTGCATCCGTGAAAGTAAAAGGCGCCAAAAGTGGTGTTTCAAGCGATGAGTCTGGATCTTTCAAGATTCAACTTTCTTCAGGACAATCGCAATTACAAATTTCAGCAGTAGGGTATTCAACAGTTACTCTTCAAGCATCAGACAACATGTCGGTTGTATTAGTTGCTGAAAACAAAACTCTTACACCATTAACGGTGTCGGCTTTGGGATTTAAAAAATCAAAAGATAGATCAGCTTATAGCAACTCTTCTGTAAGAGGAGAAGCGGTTGTAAAATCTGGTGAGGCTAATTTAATTAATGGCCTTTCTAGTAAAGCATCGGGCGTCTCTATTGCAAGAACAAGCGGAGATCCAGGATCTGGTGCATCCATTCAAATTAGAGGACAAAGTACTATTGCTGGAAATCTTCAGCCATTGATTGTTATAGATGGTATTCCTGTTAGTAATTCTAACATTGGATCTAGTACAGACGATGTAGTACAGCAATCAAGGTTAAATGACATTAATGCAAATGATATAGAAAACCTAGAAATATTAAAAGGAGCAGCAGCTGCTTCTTTATATGGAACAAGAGCCGCTAATGGCGTTATTATGATAACTACCAAAAAAGGGAAAAACTCAAGAGGAAAGGTTAATATAAGTTATCAGTCAACTCTTTCATTTGATGAATTAAACAAATCAGTACCATTACAAACAAATTATAGTCAAGGTAAGGCAGGCATTTTTGATTTATCTCAATCTAGATCTTGGGGTGATAAAATAGCTGACCGAGAAGGGGGAGAAGACATTGCTAGTGATCCTACTGGAGAATATTTATTACTTCCTGACGGATCTAAAAGATATTTGGTAGCAAAAGGAAATTTAGCTAATCCACATGGTGGAAAAAGGAATAAAGATGTATACGATCATAGTACAGATTTATTTAGAACAGGATCATTTTGGGATAACAGCATTAGTTTTTCTGGAGGAGACGATAATGGGCATTTCTATCTAAGTCTTAGTAATTTGGATCAAAAAGGAATCCTAAAAAATGGTAGCGATTATACTAGACGTGCCATTCGTTTTAATTCCGACAGAAAGTTTGGAGCTTTGCAAATTAACACGGGTATGGCTTATACCTATTCTAATTCAAACAGGGTTCAACAAGGAAGTAACCTAAATGGTATCTTTCTTGGCGGATTAAGAACAGCAGCTGATTTCAACAATGAAATATATGAAGCAACTTATGTAGATGCAAGCGGCGCTTTGTTCTTAAACAGACAAGTTTCTTATAGAAATCAAATTGGTAGTGCTACCTCATCTGGTTATGATAATCCTTTTTGGGTAATTAATAGAATTACCAATGAATCTAGGGTTAATCGTTTCTTACCTAATATGGAAGCGTCTTTGAAATTAAATAATTGGCTTCAAGTAATAAATAGAGCTGGAATTGATTATTATTTAGATCGTCGTATTGCTAATTTCCCAACATTATCTTCAGCTGACAATAATGGCGGAAAGTTAACAGAAGAAACTATTAGTGAGTTTCAAGTTAATAATGATTTGATGCTTAAGGCAGACTATAATAAATTAAAAGATGTTTCTCTTTCAGGAATTTTAGGATATAACTATAACTCAAGAAGCGCTGAGTCAATTGGAGCTGTTGTAAGAAGTTTTATTTTACCAAATTCTCCTTTTGATTTAGGAAATTCTGGAAAAGATGAAAGAACTGCATTCAACTCACAATCTAAAGTAGCTGTTAATGCAGGTTATTTACAAGGAAACATTGGCTACAAAGATTATTTATATCTTGATGTAACCGGAAGATATGAAAGATATTCTACTGTAAAAGACGGGTTCTTCTATCCTTCTGCTTCATTAGCATATGTTTTCAAACAATCAGCTAACGAGCCATCTGATTTATTATCTTTTGGTAAAATGCGCTTTTCTTATGGAAAGGTAGGGGTGCCTGCAGGACCTTATGCATGGGATAACTATTATGGACCTTCTTCAGAGTCTGAATCATGGGGCGGTTTATTAGATGCTTCTGCTTCAACTTATGGCGGAGGCTATGCTAGAAGTAGTGTACAAGGTAATCCTAATATTAAACCAGAAATAAAAAATGAAGTTGAAGTAGGATCTGATCTTAGATTCTTCAATAATAAAGTAAGCTTATCTGCTACTTATTATTCAAATAAAACAAAAGATGTAATACTTTCAGTTCAAGTGCCATCATCAACTGGTTATGACAATAAATTAGCCAATATTGGTACAATAGAAAACAAAGGATTTGAATTAGATTTAAATTCAACCTGGTTAAGCAAAAAAGATTTCTCCATCAATAGTGGTATTATCTTCTCTCAAAACAGAAACAAAGTGGTAGATATGGGTGGAAGTAAATCTGTCTTTTTAACTGGATTTACAGGTACATCTTCAAGAGCGGTGGAAGGATACGCTTTAGGTTCTATGTGGGGCGTAGATTTTTTAAGAGACGATAAAGGTGCGTTGGTGTTGGATGATGCAGGATTCCCACAAGCAAATTCTGAAGAGCAGGTAATTGGTAATCCAAATCCTGATTGGACTGGAGCAATTAATACAACAGTAAGTTACAAAAATCTTTCATTGTCTTTTGTAATTGATCATGTTCAAGGTGGAGATGTTTGGAATGGTACTAAAGGTGCATTATACACTTTTGGCACTCATGCAGATGTTGGAAATGAAGTAGTATCAACAGTAGACTTAACTGATTATGCTGGTAATGTGATTGCTGCTGGAACACCATTCCGTGGAGCTATTCAGAATTTTGGTGCAGGAGATGTTGCACTTACAGAAGCATGGTATACTGATTTAGGAGGTGGATTTGGCCCTGTTTCTTCTCAGTTTATTGAGGATGGAACAAGAACAAGATTTAGAGAAATGTCTTTAGGTTATTCTATAAAAGGAAAAAATTTAACCAAGAAAGCTAAAATCAACTCTATTGATCTTTCTTTTACTGGAAGAAATCTTGCACTATGGACAAACTATACAGGGATAGATCCTGAAACAAATCTAACAGGTCCTTCTAATGGAAGAGGGTTAGATTATTTCAATAATCCAAGCACCCGTTCATATTTATTTACCATAAAAATTAATTACTAATATTTAAAAGTAATTCATCATGAAAAAAATATTCAGCATATCGATTCTTGCAACCATTCTGATTGTAAGTTCATGTAAAAAAGGCATTGAGGGCATCAATGTTAGTCCCAATAGTCCTACAGATGCACCATCTGATTTATTATTAAATGGTGCTCAGGTTTCCAGTATAGTGTTTTATGAAGGAGAGTGGGCAAGATTAACCGGAATGTGGAGTCAATCATTTACTGGGGCAGATCGCCAATATATCAGCCTTAATAATTATACCACTACTTCGGGAGATTATGATGGAACTTGGAGTACAGCTTATCGTGGGGTTATAGCTCCATGTAAGCAAATAATAGCAAAATCATTACCAAGTAATAATAAGTTAATGATTGGTATTGCTCAAGTAATGCAAGCGCAAGCTTTCGGTACCTTAGCAGACCTATTTGGAGATATTCCTTTTTCTCAAGCAGGCAATCCTGAGCAATATCCTACACCTTCCTTTGACAAGCAAGTAGATGTGTATGCTGGTGTTCAGACCCTTTTAGATGAAGCAATCGTAAATCTTACTTCTGGTGTAGGAGTTTCTCCTGGTTCAAAAGATATCTTTTATGGCGGCGACGGAGATAAATGGGCTGCTGCAGCGCACACACTTAAAGCGAGATTTTTCTTACATACTAAAAACTACACATCAGCAGCAACTGAAGCAGCACTTGGTATTTCTAGCTCTTCAGATAATATGATGGCTCCTCATGGCCCAGCTTATAATTCAGATTTCAACTTGTACTATTCCTTTTGTATTTATGACAGAGATACTTACATGTGGGCTGATGATGCACTAGCGCCAAAGTTATTAGATGCAACGTCAACTCAAAATCGTGAAAATGCAAAAACAATAGAAGAGGGCAGATTTAATTATATTTATTTACCTGGAGGGACACTTGGTTATTCAGCGATTTATGAATTAAATGTTCAATGCGCAGCTGATGGTTGGGTAGCCTCTCCAGATGAAGACGGATTTTTCGGATGTACCAGTTCTTTTCCTTTAATAACATATGAAGAAAATGCACTTATTATAGCAGAAGCATCTATTAGAAACAATGATTTTGCAGCAGGCTTATCTGCTTTAAATGACTATAGATCTTTTTTAAATGATGGAGGTTATTTAGGTGCTGCATATGCAGACACGGCTAATTATGCTCATTTGTATGAGCCTTATGTAGATGCTGATTTTGAAACAGGTGGTATGGAAAATCATGGTTTAGATAAAAATCCTGCATTATTACAAGAGATCATTGAAGAAAGATATATTACATTCATTGGTCAAATTGAGCAGTTTAACGATGTGAGAAGAACACACAATGCAATTGGGTTAATTCCAGTTTCAGGAACTAAAATCCCACAAAGATTATTTTATCCTCAATCAGAGATTAATACCAATCCAAATACACCATCTCAATCACCTACAGATTTATTCGTTGAAACAACAGTGAATCAATAACAATAAAATGTATTCATTAAAATAGCCACTTCATTGAAGTGGCTTTTTTAATGGTATTTTTTATGAATTAGATTTCAATCTAAATCTGATATATCTGCTTCTGTAAATAATTAAAATAAAAAATTAAATCTATTGCAACGTTTTTGAAAGCATAGCTTCTAATGCTTGCTCTCTCAATTCCGTTGCAATAATTTTTCCTTGTGGATCTATTAATACATTATAAGGTATTCCATCAAACCCATACAAGGAAACCACTTGAGAGCTCCATCCTTTTAAATCGCTAATATGCTTCCAGGTAAGCCTGTCTTCCTTTATTGCTGATAACCAGGCTTCTTTTTCTTCGTCAAGTGATACACCTAATACAGTGAAGTTTTTGTTTTTAAATTTATTATAAGCTTGCACTACGTATGGATTTTCCCCTC
>CANICR010000052.1 GCA_947466405.1 Chitinophagaceae bacterium
AACATTCAATAATTGGACTGTTTTTATACTATATACTTTACTCATACATAAAATAACAATTAAACCGGCAGATTGTTGCATAGAGCACTACTATAAAATAAATTTTGATCCGGTATGAGATTTTCCTCTATAATAATTTATGATCATTTAACTTTGAGAACATGTCAACTTATCAAAAAAAACTCACAGAAAATTTTAATTCGGCTTATTTAAATTTAAACGAAAAACAACGATTAGCGGTTGATACCATCGATGGTCCGGTAATGGTAATTGCTGGTCCCGGTACAGGAAAAACACAAATTCTAGCTACTCGAATAGGAAAAATATTATTAGAAACAGACACCAATGCAGAGAATATTCTTTGCCTAACATATACAGATGCCGGAGCAGTTGCTATGAGAAAGCGCTTGCTAAATTTTATTGGTCCAGACGCATATAAAGTAAATATTTTCACCTTTCATGCTTTTTGCAATGAAGTCATACAGGATAATTTATCTCAATTCAATAAAACAATTTTAGACCCAATTTCAGAACTCGAAAAAATTCAACTGTTTAAAGACCTCATCGATACACTTCCTAAAAATCATTTATTAAAAAGATATCGCGGCGATGTTTATTTTGAAGTTTCCAGTTTGCAGTCTCTTTTTAGTACCATGAAAAGAGAAGGCTGGACACCTGAATTTTTAATCAAGCAAATTGACGCTTATATTAATGAATTGTCTGTGAATGAAGATTTTATTTACAGGAATAACAGAGTTGGGCAGTGGACAAAAGGAGATTTAAAGCCTTCCTATTACGAAGAAAAAGACCGAATGGAAAAATTACGTTCGGCTGTTCATGAATTTGATCGTTTTGTGAACATGATGAAAGAAAGAAACAGGTACGATTTTGACGATATGATTAATTGGGTTATTAATGCGTTTGTAGAAAATAATAATCTATTAGCTAGTTATCAAGAAAGATTTCAATACATCTTGGTTGATGAGTTTCAGGACACAAGTGGCACACAAAATAAATTGGTGGAATTACTAATCAGTTATTGGGAGCAGCCTAATGTGTTTGTGGTGGGTGATGATGATCAAAGTATTTTTAGATTTCAAGGAGCCAGTGTAGAAAACATGTTGCAGTTTTCAAAAAAATATGAGCAGGAGTTGTTGAAAATTGTGCTTACAAACAACTATCGGTCTACTCAGCCTATTTTAGATACTTCTAAAATATTAATCAATCGAAATAAAGACAGGCTGGTAAATCAGATAGAGGGTCTGAGTAAAGAACTGATTTCATCAAATAACAAACTCAAAGAACTAAAAAACAATCCGGTTATTCATGAGTATGAATCTCAGCACCATGAAATGATTGGTGTTGTAACAAAAACGCAGGAGCTATTAAAAGAGGGTGTATCGCCTGGAAAGATTGGAATTATTTTCAAAGAAAATAAGTATGGCGAAGAGCTGACAAAATATTATCAATTATTGAACATCCCAGTATATAGTAAGAGGAGTTTAAATGCATTGGAAATACCATTGGCCCAAAAAATTATACTAATACTTAAATACCTCGCTTCTGAACATTTTATTCCTTATAGTGGCGATGCAATGCTATTTGAAATACTTCATTTTGATTGGTTTGGAATTCCTCCCATTGAGATTGCAAAAATTTCAATTGAAGTTTCCGATAGAAAATTTAAAAATAAAACTTCTATACGAGAGCTGCTTCAAGAAAAAATAACGTCACCTCCGAAAGATTTATTCAGCATCAAAATACACCCCTCTTTACAAAGAGCTTCAACAATTATCGAAGCATTAATTTCAAATGTTTCCAATACTACCTTACAAGTTTTATTTGAAAATATTATTCGTGAAGTTGGCATTATATCAAGCATAATGCTAAGCAATGACAAGCATTGGGAATTACAAATTTTAACGGCTGTATTTGATTTCATTAAAGATGAAACACACAGAAATCCCTTCTTGACTGTTCAGGATTTAGTACCCTTGATTGAATTAATGGAACAAGAAAAAATTAAACTTCCTTTAATTCAAATAAATGGCAGCGAAAATGGCATTAATATTATGACGGCTCATGGTTCAAAGGGATTGGAGTTTGAATACGTTTTTATTGTTGGCACCAATGCCGATGTATGGGAAAAGAAAAGAGCGAATAGCAAAGATTACAAAATTCCGGGAAATGTTTTTTCGGCAAGCGTCTCATCAAAAGATTATCAAGAGCTAAGAAGATTATTTTATGTTGCTATTACAAGAGCAGAGAAGCACTTGTATATTTCTTACAGTAAATTTAAGTCCAATGGCAAAGAGATTGAGCCTTCTCAATTTATTGCCGAAATACAAGAAAGAGATGGATTGAGTATTGAAAAAAACATCATCGATAAAGATATTCTTTCATCTTTTATTTCATTAGGCTTAACCAAATCTCTTGCACCAGAAATAGAAAAAATTGAAGAGGCTATCATTGGTCCTATACTGGAAAAGTTTGTTATGAACGTAACGGCGTTAAATAGCTACCTAAAATGTCCACTTGGGTTTTACTATAATAATTTTATTCGTATCCCTTCCGCAAAAAACGAAGCAACAGAATTTGGCTCTGCCGTGCATTATGCTTTACAGGTATTGTTTGAAAAAATGATTGAGCGAGATGACAAAGAATTTTTATTAAAAAAAGACTTTATCGGCTTCTTTGAGTTTTATATGGCTCGGCATCGGGAAAGTTTTTCAAAAGAACAATTTGACAGAAGAATTGAATACGGCCAGGAAGTATTGAGCAATTACTATGATACGTATATCAACTCTTTTAATAAAATAGTTTTGATTGAACATAATATTAAAAATGTGGTAGTGGAAAATGTGCCTTTAAAAGGGAAAATTGACAAATTAGAATTCAATGGAAAAGGAGTAAATGTGGTGGATTACAAATCCGGGGACCCGGAAAAGGGTCTAAAGAAAATTGTAGGCCCAACGGAAAAAGAACCGAATGGGAATGACTATTGGAGACAAGCCGTATTTTATAAGATTTTAATAGACAATAAAAAAGATAAGGACTGGGTTGTTGATAGCACAGAATTTGATTTTATTGAGCCAGATAAAAAGAAAAAATATAAAAAACAAAAGGTTTCTATACAACCTGCAGACATTGCCACGGTAACGAATCAAATAAAAACAACCTGGGAAAAAATTCAAAACAGAGAATTCTATACCGGCTGCGGAAAGAATGAATGCAACTGGTGTAATTTTGTGAAAAATAACAACCTTAGTATAGCGCTGCATAATACAGAAGAGGAAGAGGATTAGTGTTTTTAACACCAAAGATTAACTAATTTTACACCTCGATGATAATCCAATTTGAATGAAAAAATTTTGTCTGTCTATTTTTATTGTTGGCGTGCTTTGTCAATTTACTTCAATTCTAATAAGTGGTTGTGCTCAAATAGGTATGCCTAGCGGTGGTCCTAAAGACACTTCAGCGCCAATGCTGGTAAAAGCATCTCCACAAATCAATCAGATAAATTTCAATAGCAATAAAATCGTTTTAACTTTTGATGAATTTATTGATTTGCAAGATGTGCAAAGCAATTTGTTGGTATCACCTGTTCCCAATCAAAACCCTGTTATTAGTGGAGGATTAAAATCAATCACCATTAAATTAAAAGACACTCTTTTGCCTAATACCACCTACTCGATTAATTTTGGCAACTCAATAAAAGATATAAATGAAGGTAATATTTACAAAAATTTATGTTATTTATTTTCAACAGGTTCAAGCATTGATTCCCTGACATGTACAGGCAAAGTTGTATTAGCAGAAAGCGGAAAGGTTGACAGCACATTACTCGTATTATTATACAGAAATGCTGTAGACAGCTCTGTAAAAACTAGAAAGCCAAACTATATAGCACGTGTAAATGGGGATGGGACTTTTAATTTTAAAAATCTTCCGGCAGATGAATTTAATATCTATGCCTTAAAAGATAACGACGGAAATAAAATGTATAGCTCTAAAAAAGAAATTTTTGCTTTCAACAATGATCGTATTATTGTTTCCAATAAAACAGATTCCGTTTTGCTATTCGCTTATGCAGAAACAAAAGAAACACCCATTCAAACTTCCTCGAACGATAAAAAAACAGCGCCTACAAAACTTCAATATAGCAGTAGTCTTGTTAATCAAAAGCAGGATTTACTAGAGCCCTTAATATTAAGCTTTACATCAAAATTGAAAAGCATCAATACAGACTCAATAATATTAACAGACACTAATTATCATGCTATCTCATCAACTTCTATTAATCTTGATAGTACGTCTAAGAAAATAATTATCAGCAATGCATGGTCAAAAGAAACGATGCTATGTCTGATACTTTTCAAAAATGCTTTTAAAGACTCAATGGGACTTACCCTATCAAAAACGGATACTATTCGTTTTACAACCAACAGCACAGCGGACTACGGATCGCTTAAATTATCATTTAAAAACATTGACTTATCTAAATATCCTTTACTTCAGTTTATGGAAGGTGATGTCGTTAGGTGGAAGTTTAAATTGGAATCAACAGAATGGTTTAATAAATTGATTTTACCTGGCGAATATGAAGTGCGCTTATTATATGATGAGAATAATAATGGTCAATGGGATCCTGGCGATTATTTGCGTAAGCTTCAACCAGAAAAAGCGATTACCCTTCCTCAAAGAATTTCAGTTAAAGCAGATTGGGACAATGAAAGATCCTTTATATTATAATATTGATTTCTTTAAAAAAGTTTCTCGTAAACGCTTAAAGCTTACTACTTAAGATTATTTTTGTTGCATGATTTTTTCGTCCTCTTTGTTAGAAAATGCCGTGAATGAATTTGCTAAGCTTCCGGGCATCGGTAAAAAAACGGCATTAAGATTAGTGTTACATCTAATCAAGCAAGATGAAAAAGAAGTGCTACAATTCAGTGATACCATAGCTGTTTTAAGAAAAGAAATAAAATTCTGTTCTCGTTGTCATAATATTTCAGACAAGTCTCTTTGTAACATTTGCAGTAATACTGCCCGTAAGCAAAATGTAATTTGTGTAGTTGAAAGCATCAGAGATGTCATTGCCATAGAAAGCACCCAGCAATTTAGCGGAACCTATCATGTTTTAGGCGGTATTATTTCTCCATTAGATGGGGTTGGGCCAGATCAATTAAATATCGAACCATTAATCAATAGAATTACAAAAGAAAATACACAGGAGATTATATTTGCATTAAATCCAAATATACAAGGAGACACTACCGTTTATTATATTAGTCGTAAGTTGAATAATGCCCCTGTAAAAATAACCACAATCGCCCGCGGGATCGCTTTTGGTGGCGAATTAGAATATGCCGATGAAATGACGCTTGCAAAAAGCATCAGCAATCGAATTCCAATAGAACATTATATCAATTCTATCCGTTAAAATTAATGCATTTGGTTTTGAACTAATCGTTTCATGCTATATCTTTGTGTAAGTTGCAAGGGAGGATTTGTTTATTGTTCAAGCCCTGCAGTGTGGTTATTCATTGAACTAATAAACGGGCTGCATTTCCAATAATTTACCCGGATTTGAAAGCCGTTTGGTTTAAGAACCCCTCACCGCATTACAAAAACAATTTCCTTTTTTTGAATTGGATCCTTTATCAAATAAAATTTGTAAATGAATTGCTATGTATGATATTAAAGAGATTTTGAAGTCTCGCATTATGATTATTGATGGCGCAATGGGTACAATGATACAGCGTCATAAATTGGAAGAATTAGATTATCGTGGAGATAGATTTAAAGATTGGCATAAAGACGTAAAAGGAAATAATGATTTATTAAGCATTACACAGCCTGAAATTATTACCGGCATTCATAAACAATACCTTGAAGCTGGTGCTGATATAATTGAAACAAACACATTCAGCAGTACAATAATTGCTCAGGCAGATTATGATATGCAGTCTTTGGCATATGAACTAAATGTTGAGTCGGCAAATTGTGCTCGAAAAGCAGCTGATGAATTCACAGCACTTGATCCCAACAAACCTAGGTTTGTGGCAGGTGCTATAGGTCCATTAAACAAAACACTTTCATTATCTCCTGATGTAAACAATCCGGGATTTAGAGCGGTAACTTTTGATGAGGTAGTAGACGCTTATACAGAACAGATAAGAGGCCTAGTTGATGGAGGTGTTGATATTTTATTAGTAGAGACTATTTTTGATACATTAAATGCAAAAGCTGCTATTTATGCCATAAAGGAATTTTTTAGAAAAAGTAAAAAAACAGAACTACCTATTATGATTAGTGGCACTATTACAGATGCAAGCGGCAGAACCTTAAGTGGTCAGACTTTAGAAGCCTTTTATGTTTCTGTCATTCATGCCAATCCGCTTAGCATTGGCTTAAATTGTGCGTTGGGTGCTAGTGAAATGAGGCCACATATTGAGGAGCTTTCTGCCATTGCAAAATGTTTTACTTCTGCTTATCCAAATGCCGGGCTTCCAAATGCTTTTGGAGAATATGATGAGCAGCCTCATGAAACAGCTCATATTATTGAAGAATGGGCAAAACAAGGTTTTGTAAATATTGTAGGAGGTTGTTGTGGAACAACGCCAGATCATATAAAACATATCGCAGAAGAAGTAAAAAAATTTACACCAAGGGTATTGCCAACTATAGAAGATACCCTCAAATAATAACTGCGTTTACTACTACAAAGCAAAAACAATGAAAGAAATTATACATATCAATCCTTATTTAAGATTAAGCGGACTGGAGCCATTAATCATCAGGCCTGAAACAAATTTTGTAAATATTGGCGAACGCACAAACGTAACCGGTAGTAAAAAATTTGCTCGTTTAATAAGAGAAGGGCAATATGAAGAAGCATTAACTGTTGCAAGACAACAGGTAGAAAATGGTGCACAGGTATTAGATATTAATATGGATGATGCACTATTAGATGGGACTTTAGCAATGACAACTTTTTTAAACTTACTTCAATCTGAACCCGACATTGCCAGAATACCCATAATGATTGATAGCAGTAAATTTGAAATTATTGAGGCTGGTTTAAAATGTGTTCAAGGGAAATGTATCGTTAACTCCATTTCCATGAAAGAAGGCGAGGCGAAGTTTATTGAACAGGCTATCATTTGTAAAAGCTTTGGTGCCGCAGTGATTGTTATGGCTTTTGATGAAGTTGGACAAGCAGATACCAAAGAACGAAAGGTGAGTATTTGTCACAGAGCCTATAGAATTCTTACAGAACAAGTGGGCTTTGATCCAGAAGAAATTATTTTTGATCCAAATATTTTTGCTATTGCAACCGGAATAGAAGAACACAATAATTATGCGGTAGATTTTATTGAAGCTACAAGAGAAATTAAACGATTAATGCCACTGACAAAAATAAGTGGCGGGGTTAGCAACGTTTCATTTTCATTTAGAGGGAATGATCACGTGAGAGAAGCCATACATAGCGTTTTCTTGTTTCACGCAATCAAAGCCGGCATGGATATGGGTATTGTAAATGCTGGCCAATTAGTTATCTATGATGAAATTGAGCCTGTATTAAAACAACTATGCGAAGACGTTATATTGAATATTAACAATGATGAGAATGGGGCTACAGAAAAGTTGATTTCTTTTGCAGATACCGTAAAAGCGAAAGGAAAGGAAAATATCAAAGATGAGAGCTGGAGAATCAACAATGTTGAAAAAAGAATTGAGCATGCTTTAATAAATGGAATTACAGAATATATAGATTCGGATACAGAAGAGGCAAGATTAAAATATCCAAAACCACTGGATGTGATTGAAGGCCCATTGATGGATGGCATGAATATAGTAGGTGATTTATTTGGTGCCGGAAAAATGTTTCTTCCACAAGTAGTAAAAAGTGCTCGGGTAATGAAGAAAGCCGTAGCCGTATTAACACCCTTTATTGAACAGGAAAAAGAAGATAAAAGAAATATTGCTACGGCCCAAGGAAATGTAGCTGTTGATGAAAAGGGACCTTCTAAGATTTTATTGGCAACTGTTAAAGGTGATGTGCATGATATAGGAAAAAATATCGTTGGTGTGGTGTTAGGTTGTAATGGTTATGATATCATCGATTTAGGCGTAATGGTATCTGCAGATAAAATATTATCAGAAGCAATAAAACATAATGTAGATATCATTGGATTAAGTGGATTAATCACCCCTTCTCTCGATGAAATGGTGCATATCGCCCGCGAAATGAAAAGACTGGGTATTAATAAACCATTAATGATTGGTGGTGCTACTACCAGCCGAATGCATACGGCCGTAAAGATTGCGCCAGAGTATGGTGAAGGTGTAGTGCATGTTTTAGACGCCTCGAGGAGTGTAACTGTAGCAGGAAGCTTATTAAACAAAGACCTTAAACATAATTTTTTAGCTGCGCTAACTGAGGAATATATTATGCTAAAGAATGACTTTGATAATAAACGATCTATCAAACAACTATTACCTTATTTAGACGCTAAAAAAAATGGTGTAAAAATAAATTGGAATAATTATACGCCTGCTAGTCCGGCTTTTACTGGATCAAAGATTTTAAACAATTATGATTTAGCCGAAATAGCAACATTTATAGATTGGCAACCATTTTTTATTGCCTGGGAAATGCATGGAAAATTTCCTGCTATTCTAAATGATGCTATAATTGGAAAGGAAGCTACTGAATTATATAATGATGCTCAACGGTTGTTAAAACAAATTATTGAAGAAAAATGGCTTACCGCTAAAGGCGTTGTTGGCTTTTGGAGTGCTGCTAAGGTTGATACCGATACTATTCAATTGGATAATAATGGAAAGGCATTACAACTTGAGTTTTTAAGACAGCAAAGTAAAAAAGCAGCGGGCCAACCCAATTTATCTTTAGCAGATTTTATCCACCCAACAGAAAAAGATTATCTCGGCGCATTTTCTGTAACTATAGAAGGAATCGAAAAACACATCAAGCGTTTTGAAGACAACCTGGATGATTACAACAAAATAATATTGCAGGCATTAGCAGATCGATTAGCAGAAGCATTTGCAGAATTACTGCATAAAAAAACAAGGATTGAATTTTGGGGATATGAACAAAATGAACAGTTGACAAATGAAGATCTAATTGATGAAGCATATAAAGGAATAAGGCCAGCACCCGGATATCCTGCCTGTCCTGATCATACTGAAAAATATAAATTATTTGAATTATTGGGTGGTGAATCTGACACAGGAATTCATTTAACTGAATCTTTAGCTATGTACCCAGCCTCTTCGGTTTGTGGTTGGTATTTTGCTCATCCTGAAAGTAAATATTTTGGTGTTGGGAAAATTGAACAGGATCAGTTAGCTGATTATGCTAAAAGAAAAAATATGAATATTGAAGAAGCTGCAAGGTGGTTAAGGCCTATCTTAGAATAATTCAAAAAAGCTGAATCGTACAATCCTGCGAAGTTTTTTTCATTCTTGGATTTCTTTTATTTTTTACAAAACATCTTATAAAAATGCGCATCATATCTTATAATGTAAATGGAATAAGGGCTGCTATAAAAAAGGGATTTATAGATTGGTTAAAAACAAATCCGGCTGATATCATTTGTTTACAGGAAACAAAAGCAAACGAAGGCGATGTGGATGTAAGGGAATTAGAAAAGTTAGGATTTGAACACCATTGGTTTAGTGCTACAAAAAAGGGATACAGCGGCGTAGCAATTTTTTCAAAAATAAAACCAACGTCCATAAAAAAGGGAAATGGGTTTCATACCAGCGATTTTGAAGGCAGGGTGATAGAAATGCAATTTGATGACATTAAGTTGATTAATGCTTATTTCCCTTCAGGTACATCAGGAGAAGAAAGGCAAGCCTATAAATATCAATGGCTAGATGAAATATATGATTACCTGGAAAAAATAAAAAAAACAAACCCTAAAATAATATTATGCGGAGATTATAATATTGCCCATGAAGAAATTGATATTCATGATCCCAAGGGAAATAAAAATTCATCTGGCTTTTTACCCAAAGAAAGAGCTTGGATGACTACATTTTTGCAATCAGGCTGGGTAGATGTTTTTAGGCATTTCCATCCTGAGCCTCATCGATATTCCTGGTGGAGTCAACGTTTTCCAAGTGTTCGACTCAATAACAAGGGCTGGAGAATTGATTACTTTACAGTAACGGAACCTTTAAAAAAGCAATTAGTTGATGCTGATATATTCCCGGAAATTAAACATAGCGACCATTGTCCCATTTATTTAGAAATTAACAATAAACAAGCCTGATATGTTTATATATAATGTAACCATCAAAATCAGCAATAGCATAAAAACAGATTGGCTTATCTGGTTAAAGAATGAGCATATACCTGAGATACTAGCAACGGGTTGTTTCGTTGAAGCAACTGTATTAATGCTATTAGAAATTGATGATACGGAAGGACCTACTTATGCTGTTCAATACAAAGTAGAAAGCAAAGCTTCCTATAACCAATATATTGAGCGGTATGCTGACGCACTTCGTCAAAAATCTATTGATAAATGGAGTGACCAATTCATTGCTTTTCGTTCATTCATGCAGATTGTGGACTAATTGTGCAAAACCCAAAAAAGAAAAATATTTGTACTTATTTTTTTTGTATAGCGCTAAAGCCTTGCCAATAAAGGATTTCGCTCTTTTTTATCTAAAAATCAATGCTGTATTGGCTTTCAGGAGTTCTTCCTTTTTATTTTTCTTCTCTCCTAATTATAATTTTCTTGAAAAATCCAATAAAATTGGCGGTTACAGCTACTTTAAAAAAATATTTTTTATAAAAAAACTTTTTGTTGGATTTAAAAACCCTCTATATTTGTTGCAGTTAAAATCTTTCAAAAAACTTTATTATGAACAAAGCAGAATTAATCGCAAAAATCGCTGATGACGCTGGCATCACTAAAACTCAAGCAAAAGATACTGTTGATTCTTTTGTAGAAGCAGTAACAAAAACTTTGAAGAGTGGTAACAAAGTTACTTTAGTTGGATTTGGAACTTTTTCAGTTTCAAAAAGAGCTGCACGTAACGGTCGCAACCCTCAAACAGGTGCTGTTATCAAAATCAAAGCTAAAAAAGTTGCTAAGTTTAAAGCAGGTAAAGAATTGTCTGCTAAAATCTAATTTGCAAACAAATTTTAAAGCAAGGCGCTTTTGCGTCTTGCTTTTTTATTATTACACTAATCATTAAATAATATAAATCATGGGACGCGGTGATATTAAAACAAAAAAAGGTAAAATATTTGCAGGTAGTTTTGGTAAAGCAAGACCAGCAAAGTCAAAGACGGTAACTAAAGTAGCTGTAGCGAAAAAAGCTGCCACAAAAAAAGCTGCCACAAAGAAGTAATTTCATTGACCTCCGATTGGTTGTTTTGTAAATACATTCAATTCAACCAATCTTATTGCCACTTGCTATCTTTTATTTATACCTAAAGATATGGTGGTCAAATTAACATCAATACAGAACAAAGTCTCCTATCTACAAGCGCAGGTTTTAAAATTTGGTTTCTTAACCGGATGCCGCATTGTACTTTTCGATTTCCTGCAAAAAAAATACTTTACAAGAAAAGGTATTTCTTTCCCGGATTTCTCAAACAATATAGATTTAACAATTTCCAAATCCATTCATATGGACTCCCATGAAAATAGAGAGTCCTCTTTTTTTGCGCTCAGAAAAGCAATTTCGAAAATCCCAATAAGGTATCGCCAAATAAATTTACTAGATATCGGCTGTGGCTCTGGCAAATTGTTAGTTGTTGGAATGCGTAGTGAATTTAAAAACGTTTTTGGAATAGACCTTGATGTTCAATCTATTGAAAAAGCAACTGCAAACTGTCGTCAAATGCAATTAGCTGGAAGTTGCACAAATTTTATATTAAAAAATACAGATGCTTCATTGTTTGATATTCCCGCGGGTACTAATCTCATTTATTTATTTAATCCATTCGGAGAAAAAACAATGAACAAAGTGGTACTAAATATTGAACGCTATTTTAATCTGCACCATTCGGAACTGTATGTTATTTATTTAAACCCTAAATATGATACACTTTTTATAGCGAGAAAGCGTTTTAAAAAAATATATACCAGTTATTTCAAGGGTGGTGCAAATAAAGAAATAAGTATTTATAAATTGATATTATAAAATAAATGCGATCGAATTTTAAGGCGCCAATCTATTGATAACCCAGTTCTTTTCTTTTTGTGTATATAAAATCCGATCGTGTAATCTCCCTGGTCTTCCTTGCCAAAATTCTACTTTATTAGGAATAACATTATATCCTCCCCAATAGGGCGGACGTGCTATTTCTTTGCTGGAAAATTTTTCTTGATACTCATTAAAGCTATTTTCTAAAACAATTCTTGACGCCAACT
>CANICR010000053.1 GCA_947466405.1 Chitinophagaceae bacterium
CCAAAAGATTTGATGGCAGAAGTAATCAATGAAATTCAAGACGAATGTGCTGCTCAGGTAACGTATTTCAAAAATTCAGGTAAATACAATGAAGCACAGCGTATAGGCGAAAGAGTTAGTTATGACCTCGAAATGATCAGAGAGCTTGGGTATTGTACCGGGATTGAAAATTATTCCCGTTTTTTTGACAGAAGAAAACCAGGCGCCAGACCCTTTTGCCTCCTTGATTATTTCCCTTCCGACTTTTTAACTATTATAGATGAAAGTCATCAAACCATTCCTCAAATAAGCGGCATGTATGGAGGAGATAGAAGCAGAAAGCTTGTATTGGTTGATTATGGTTTTCGGCTTCCTTCTGCCATGGACAATCGACCACAAAATTTTAATGAATTTGAAAATATCACAGGACAAACGGTATTTGTTTCTGCCACACCCGGAGAATATGAGTTACAAAAATGTGATGGGGTGATTATTGAACAAATTGTAAGGCCCACCGGCTTGCTGGATCCGCCAATAGAAGTAAGGCCTACCCTAAATCAAATAGACAATTTACTCGAAGAGATTGACAATAGAATTAAAGTTGGCGAACGGGTGCTCATTACCACTTTAACTAAAAGGATGGCAGAAGAAATGAATACTTATTTTGGTCGCATTAATGTTAAATCAAAATATATTCATAGTGATGTAGACACATTAGAAAGAGTTGAAATTTTACAAGAATTAAGATTGGGTATCATCGATGTATTAGTAGGTGTTAACTTATTAAGGGAAGGATTGGATTTACCTGAAGTATCTTTAGTAGCTATCATGGATGCAGATAAAGAAGGATTTTTAAGAAACGAAAGAAGCCTAACCCAAACGGCAGGACGAGCAGCAAGAAACGCTAGCGGGCTCGTTATTTTTTATGCTGATAAGATTACTACTAGCATGCAAAAAACAATTGACGAAACAGAACGCAGGCGAGAAAAGCAAATTGCCTATAATACGACACACGGAATTATTCCGAAAACAATTCAAAAAACAAAAGATCAGATTATTGCTCAAGGAAGCGTGTTGGATGTGAAAGGGTATGATCCGTCTAATCCATATGCCTTACAAAATGAACAAGTCTTGATTGCAGCAGAAGATGAACAAGAATACAAAACAATTCCTCAATTTGAAAAAGCCATTGCTAAAGCAAAAAAAGAAATGGAAAAAGCCGCAAAAAATCTAGACTTTATGGAAGCAGCAAGATTAAGAGATCGTATGTTTTCTTTGAAGAATGAATTAGAAAAAATAAACGCCCTTTAATTAAGGTATATCATACTGCTGAATAGTTCTGTGATAAAGCTGAACTCCTGCAGCAGATTTTGTAATTTTTTCGATTTCTCCAACACCTCTTGCATAATATACAGTTGAACTAGCCAAAAAGGTGGTATCTAAAAAATTTCTTTCTTGTACAACGATTACATCAATAAACTGTGTGCCGTTTACTTTTCTTGATGATGACTTACTGATAATTTTATATTGTACACTATTTATAGTTGGATCATTTGGATAATCATCCTGCCAAGTAGCCCCTGTTGACAAACTAGCTTTTAATAAAGTATGATTGGTTAAATTATTATCAAAGCCAGGGATCAACAACGAAGTGACATTATTACTACAATTGTGAAGAACCGTATCCCCTAAACTAGTTAGGGTAGATGTATAAACCAAATTATCAATAGTGGTATCCATAAGTGGTTGATAATAATAATTTACGGTATCAACGCTTAATCCTGTAGAGTCAATATATGTGTAAGAAGATTCAGAACACCAAGGATAAAAATTGCAAGACTTGCATACTTCCGTTGAATTATATGGAACACCGGGAAGTTGACCTGTTTCCTGGCTTACTTCCTTATTGCAAGAAGCAATAATAAAACATACAAAAAGTAAATTTAATATAGATTTTACCCTTTTCAGCATGGTGATAATTTTTTACAAAAATAAGGCATTAATAATTATTATACAATCATATTGAAAATGTCCTTATTTCGACGTATTCTGTAAATTCACATTGGATTTCCCTCATTTGTTTTACTTTTATAAAATGCAGAAGAAATTGTTTTTATTAGATGCTATGGCGCTTGTTTTTAGAGCCTATTATGCATTGATTCGTAGTCCCAGGTTAACAAGTAAAGGCAAAAACACCAATGCCCAGTTTGGCTTTACCAATACATTAATGGATTTGATTAACAACCAAAAACCTTCACATATAGCCGTTTGTTTTGATACACATGCTCCTACCGAACGACACACAGACTTTGCTAGCTATAAAGCAAACCGACAAGAAACACCGGAAGATATTTTATCTGCTATCCCTGATATTAAAAGAATAATTGAGGGTTTTAATATTCCTGTTGTAGAAATGGATGGTTTTGAAGCCGATGATGTCATTGGTACTTTAGCAAAACAAGCAGAGAAGGCAGGTTATGAAGTATACATGGTTACCCCAGATAAAGATTATGGTCAACTAGTTTCCGAAAAAATAAAAATCTATAAGCCACCTTATCAAGGTGGTGTTTTCGAAATTTTAGGTCCTGAAGAAATTTGTAAGAAATGGGATATTGATAATATCGGTCAAGTTGTTGAAATGCTTGGAATGATGGGAGATGCAGTAGATAATATACCTGGTATTGCAGGAGTAGGAGAAAAAACAGCCGCCAAATTGCTAAAAGAATATCATTCTATTGAAAATGTTTTAGCCAATGCTGATAAGATTAAAGGTTCAATTGGAGAAAAAATTCGCAACGGAAAAGAAATGGCTGTTCTAAGCAAAAAACTCGCCACTATTATTACGGATGTTCCGGTTGCCTTTCATGAAGAAAATTATCGATTAAAAGAATTTAATAAAGAAGGCTTAATTGAGATTTTTACTGAATTGGAATTTAAATCGATGGGCAAAAGAGTTCTCGGAGAAGATATTCAAATAGCTCATGAAACTGATACTAGTAATGCAACCACTGGAGGACAAATGGATTTGTTTGGAAATGTAGAAGTAACAAAAACGAGCACCACTTCCATTATAAATGATTCAGAGCCAAGCTATACCATCGTAGATAAAAATATACACAATACAACACATCAATATTTCCTTGTTGAATCAGAAAAAGAGGTCGAAGAACTTTTAATTTTATTAAATAAAGAAAAAGAAATTTGCTTTGACACAGAGACTACTAACATTGATGCAAACAAGGCTGAATTAGTAGGCATGAGCTTTTCTATTAAACCTGGAGTAGCCTATTATGTTCCTTGTTCAGCTGAAAAAAATAAATGCACGTCCTTACTAAATAAATTTAAGCCTTTATTCAATGATGAAAATAAAATTTGGGTTGGGCAAAACATAAAATATGATTTGTTGGTTTTGAAATGGCATGAGATAGAATTAAAAGGAAATATTTTTGATACCATGCTTGCTCATTATGTTATTGAACCAGAAGGTAAAAGAAATATGGATTTGCTTAGTGCTAAGTATTTAGGGTATGAGCCTGTTCACATAGAAGAATTAATTGGTAAAAAAGGCAAGCATCAAGGCACTATGAGAGATGTTGAAGCAGAAAAAATAAAAGAATATGCTTGTGAAGATGCTGATATTACCTTGCAATTAAAAAATATTTTTGTTCCTCAAATTAAATCAAGTGATGTAGAAAAGGTTTTTAATGAGGTTGAAATACCTTTGGTAAAGGTCTTGGCTGATATGGAATTTGAAGGAATTAAAATTGATATTGATTTCTTACATGCTTATTCTAAAGTATTGGATATTGATGCAAAAAAAGCCGAAGAGCTTGTGTATGAACAAGCAGGCGTAAGATTTAATCTTGCATCACCAAAACAATTAGGAGAAGTGCTGTTTGAAAAATTAAAACTTGATCCTAAAGCAAAAAAAACGAAAACAGGGCAATACGCCACAGGAGAAGACATCCTTGAAAAACTTTCCCATCAACATAAAATTTGCAACGACATTCTTACATTTAGAGAACTGACTAAATTAAAATCTACCTATGTTGATGCACTCCCATTATTAATTAATCCTAAAACGGGAAGAGTTCATACAAGCTATGCGCAAGCTGTTGCCGTAACGGGAAGGCTTAGTAGCAATAATCCTAATTTGCAAAATATTCCTATACGTACTGACAGGGGAAGAGAAATTAGAAAGGCTTTTATTGCAAGAGACGAAAAGCATGTTTTGGTTTCTGCTGATTATTCTCAGATTGAATTAAGAATTGTTGCTGCCATTAGTGGTGATGAAAATATGTGTGCGGCATTTAAAACGGGCAAGGATATTCATACAGCCACAGCTGCCAAAGTTTTTAATGTGGAAGAAGCAGACGTTACTAAAGAGATGAGGTACAAGGCTAAAAGTGTAAACTTTGGGATAATATATGGACAAGGTGCTTTTGGGTTAGCAGAAAATTTAGGCATATCAAGAAGTGAAGCAAAAGAAATTATTGATAACTATAAAAAACAATTTCCCAATATTCAAAAATACATGGATGATAGCATTGCCTTTGCTAAAGAAAATGGTTACGTACAAACGCTTATGGGAAGAAAGCGCTGGTTAAAAGATATTACTTCAGCTAATTTTACTGTCAGAGGCTTTGCAGAAAGAAATGCAATTAATTCACCTATTCAGGGTACTGCTGCAGATATGATTAAGTTAGCCATGATAAAAATTCAACACGCCTTTAAATTAAATAAATTTGCTTCTAAAATGATCTTGCAGGTTCATGATGAATTGGTGTTTGATGTACTTAGCTCTGAACTTGAAAAAGTAAAGCCAATAATTTTAGATTGCATGCAACATGCTTTAAAACTTCCAAATGATGTACCTACCAGTGCCGAATTAGGATCTGGTGCCAATTGGTTAGTGGCTCATTAATTTTTTCTACATGAACAAACCTGTATTAATTTATTGTTATGATGCTTATTGTGGCTGGTGCTACGGATTCTGTAGTGTTATAACCGAAGTTGCCAACACCTTTAAACAAGTGCTCGATATTGAAGTATTAAGCGGTGGAATGATTTTACCTGAAAAGCCAACTCATATCAACGTTAGTGCAGCCTATATTGCCAAGGCTTACAAAACGGTTGAAGATACTACTGGAATAAAATTTGGAGAAGACTATTTATGGCACATTTTAAATCCCGAAGAAAGTGATTGGTATCCTCATTCTGAAAAACCTGCAATAGCTATGTGCATCTTTAAAGAATATTATCCTGACAGGGCTATTGAATTCGCTGCTGATTTACAGTATTCATTACATTTCGAAGGAAGAGATCTCACCGACAATGAAGCATATAAACACTTGCTGGAAAAATACAGCATTCATGAAGAAAGTTTCTATCAAAAACTATCTAGTGAGGAGTATAAAGAAATGGCCTATTATGAATTTGCTTTAGTAAAACAACTTAAAGTAGATGGTTATCCTTCTGTATTTATTCAAACAAAAGAAAATAGTTTTCATTTAGTTGCGAGGGGATATACAGATGCCAACACAATTAAAGATAGGATTTCTGAAGTATTAAAAAATATCTACCCGGCCGCTTAGTCCTTAAACAATTCTTCTGCAAGAGCAACACTTTCTGGTTTGCCTACATCAATAAAGCGATCGCCCGTATGATTGTATCCAAGAATAATATTATCTGGCGCTAAACTTAAATAGGTGTCTGTTAGAGAAAACTTTCCTCGCTGTGGTATTAATTCAAAAATAATTGGCTGAAACAATGCAACACAACTATAAGCCATGGGATGAAGCAATAGATCTTGTATAACTATTTTTTTTTCGCCGGTGTTATTGTTTTCCCAGCCACATAATCTGTTTTCATTATTGAATAAAAAATTTCGTGAAGATTTTCTATTTGAAACTCCAAATGAAATTAAGGCGCCATTTGCTTGGTGAAAGGAAATCAATTTGTCAATTGGCAAGTCTGTTAAGATATCAGCATTGAGTGTAACAAAGGGATCATTTGTTTTTAATAAATTCCTTGCATTTAAGAGGCCGCCACCTGTTTCAAGTAATTCAGCTCTTTCATCTGAGATTGTAATATTACTGCCCCAGCCTTTATTTTTATCTATGGTGTCTATTATTTGATCTGCAAAATGATGAATATTTACCACAACATCTGTTATACCATATTTTTGCAGGTACTCTATATTTCTTTGTAATAATGATTTATGATTTACCAATGCCAAGGCCTTTGGATGATTATCTGTCCACGGCTTAAAGCGGGTACCTAATCCTGCAGAAAATATCATTGCTTTCATTTTACCCAATTTTGGCTATTGATATGTTGTAATATTGTTGTAACACCAAACTTATTTTTTAGATGCCTATTCAGTGCTTCCGCAGCGTATACGCTTCTATGTTGTCCGCCGGTACAACCGAAATTTATTTCTAAATTTTCAAATCCTCTTTTTAGATAGTCTTCAACGGTAATATCTATAATATCATAAATACTATTTAAGAATGCGGGCATTTTTGTTTGTTGTTCTAAAAAATCTTTAACAGGTTTGTCTTGCCCTGTTTGAATTTTATACTCCTCAATTCTACCCGGATTTAAAATTCCTCTACAATCAAAAACATATCCGCCACCATTTTTAGATTCATCTTTTGGATACCCGTTTTTTAAATAGGAAAAACTATTTATTTTGATTACCAGTGGCGTGTTTTCTGTTGCTTTTGTATTTTCGAAGGATTGAATAATTTCTTCAGACACCACTTGTTTCAATAATAATTCAAATGAAGGTAGTGCTAGTCCAATTTTCTTATTGTTTAAAAACCATTTAAGGTTTTTTAAAGCCAGTGGAATGCTAGTTAAGAAATGTGCTTTTCTTTCAAAAAGACCACGAAATCCATAAGCCCCTAACACCTGTAATAATCTAATTAAAACATATCCATTATATTGACCTACGAACAAATTTCGGTCTAGTTTTTTCGCTAATTCATCTTCCACGCAATCCATGTAATATTCCAATAGCATGTCTTTCCATTCGTCGCTAAGGTTTGCTTTTGCTTGCCATAATAAAGAAGCAACATCATATTGCAAGGCTCCTTTCATTCCTCCCTGATAATCTATAAAATGAATATCATTATTAGTAACCATAATATTCCTACTTTGAAAATCCCGATACAGGAAGTATTTATTTTCTACTTTGGATAAATAGAGACTTAAAGCTTCAAAATCATTAAGCAGCAATTCTTTGTCGTAAGGAATTTTTAAAGTGTCGAGAAAATAATATTTAAAGTATAGCAAGTCACTCATGATAGCTTGCTGACCAAATTCTTTGCTGGTGATACATTGGCTATAGTCTATTATTTTATCCGATTTAATTTGCAATGAAGCTAGCGCTTTAAGGCTTTTTTTAAATAAGATTAATACCATTTCATTTTGTCCATTGGCTTCTACAGCATTCAGCAAAGAAAAGTCGCCAAAGTCTTCCTGTATATAAATTGTATTATCCGAATTCACCGCAAATATTTCGGGAACAGGCGCACCCACTTGTATAAATTGATTGGTAAAATAAATGAAGGTTTTGTTTTCTTTTATATTATTGCTGTAAGTAGCTATATAAGCCTTATCAGTATCTGAATATATCCTGAAATAATAACGATCGCTGCCACTTTGCGGAATTTTTTCTACCCTTGATACAGGAGTGTTGCTATATTGGCTAAACAACTCCTTAATGGCATCTATATTTTTTTGCATCTTATTCTTATTACAGGTAAAAATAATTAAAATAACTTGTTAATGATAATAGAATTATTTCTGACATTATAAGCGTATTTGTATAAAGACTTGCTAAATAGTAATAAATTCGATGTTATATATTTTTAATTCCTCGTAATATGTGCTTTCATTATTCCCTTACCCAAGAATTGTCTAAAGTCGGCGAACGCCTCAAGGTTAGTAGCGAGGAATTAAAATGGCAGCCGGCGTATCATGCAAATGGATTTACCTTTTTAAAAATGCCAGTTATTACTTCAGAAAATCCGACAACCATACAATTATTTAATTGGGGACTGATTCCATCATGGATAAAAACAAAATCTGATGCGGATAAAATAAAGGCTCAAACATTAAATGCAAGATCTGAAACGGTTTTTGAAAAGCCTTCCTTTCGTTCTGGTATTATTCATCAGCGCTGCCTTATACCTACAGATGGCTTTTTTGAATGGATGGAGTTTAATAAAAAAAAATATCCTCATTATATTTTTCTAAAAAATAAGGAGTTCTTTTGTTTTGCGGGCATATACTCAAATTGGGTAGATAAAGAAACGGGAGAGATTACTCAAACTTTTTCAATTCTTACAACAGAAGCCAATTCAATGATGGAAAGGATACATAATATAAAAAAACGAATGCCCGTAATTATTGATTCTACACATTATGAAGAATGGCTGCAAAGTAAATTACCTCCCTCCAACATCAAGGCTTTCTTTACTCCGTATCCGGCAGATAAAATGGAGGGTTATACCATCGGAAAGCTGCTGAACAGTAAAAATTTCGATAGCAATATTCCTGCAGTGATAGAGCCTGTGGCATACCCTGAACTTGATTAAACAACAGTAAATCTTTTTTCTAAATTAAATTTTTTAGCTAATTTATTTAGTATTATATTTACTAACTATTTTAGTATTTAAAATTCTTTTTTATGGATATAGGTCGTTTTTTTTCTGCTGAATACAATGGAAGTAAAGATTTCAAACAGTTAGATGTTCCTACGGCAAACGCAACCGGTTTTGGTTCTGCGGCAGATGATTATATGGAACGGGGCATTGATTTAAATGAGCAATTAATACGCAATAAGCCTGCCACATTTTTTATGCGTGTTCAGGGAAGCAGTATGATTAATGCACATATTCATGATGGCGATATTGTAATTGTAGACAGAAGCATTAAGCCACAAAGTGGAAAGATTATTATTGCCATAATAGATGGAGAAATGATTATTCGCCGCTTAGAAAAAATAATGAATAAAATTCGCCTTATCCCCGAAACGTCAAAATTATCTCCCATAGAAATTGGAGAATATAATGACTTTAAAATTTGGGGTGTGGTAACGTATATAATAAAATCTCTTTAGCCTAGCTCTTTAAAATTTAGGCTAGTCGGTTGTGAAATAAATATTATTATATTAATTAGTAGGACGTGGTGTTGCCGAGAATAAGAACAATGAAGTGTTGTTTTCTATCAATGTCATATCTGATCCATCCGTCGCACCATCTCCCGTGCAATCTGTAGTATTATAACCATACTCAAAGGCAGATACATCATTTTCAGTTAACCCCATATCGCTACCATCCACAGTTCCATCCTGATTCACATCTCCTCCATAAATCACATACACTCCATTTTCTACATTCTTCAGTGGAGAATTAGTGCCATCACCATATGCTTGTGACGCAGATGTGGTAAAATCGTAAGAGATTGTATTAGATGATAATGCTACAGGTGCTGCACTCCATGTTTCAATACTGTTCCTATGGTTAATTGAGATATAATAACTATTTCCTAAAAATCGGGGCTTTGATAATGATAAAAACACATCCCCATTTGTATGTAAAATGGTTTTTGATCTATACACCGGAGTTGGGTTTGTTAAACTATCGGGTTTCCATAAACTGATGATTATGGAATCTGTGGCAGAAGCATCATTACTGAGTGGGCCAATTCCTGGATCGTTTAACGTTGCCGTCATCAAACCCGCGGCAAGATAATACCCTTCAAGGAATGCCTTTATATGTAAATTTATTGAGTCGAATTGATTCGTTTCTCCTATTGCAAAATCGCCGAATGTATTTGTATTAACTATCTGAATACTGGTGTTGGTTTTTGAACCAACAGTAGGATATGCCCAGCTAGAATTATAATTGCCTACAATGAGTTTCGATGTATCAAAAACACCCGGAATATCCGCTGCATTATAATTAAACAAAGCATTATAAGTTACAGCCAACGTATTACTCTTTGTAAGATTAAAATATCTTTTTAGCGTTTTGAATGTTGAAATGTTTGAGCTGTTTAAGTTTGGATGATTGTTATCTTGCTGTGACACAAAAGCAGTGATACTTCCTGTATCCACAAGTGCCGTAATATTGATGTTAACAGGACGATAATAATTTGTTCCGCCTATTTCAAAGTTTTTAATTCCGGTGTTACTTATTTTTTTCTTAAGATTTCCTGCTACCCAACCTGTGCCAGCACCTGCACCAAAAATAGTTCCTGTAGAAATAAGTTTATTGTTTCCAGTAATTATTTTTCCAGTTATAAAATTTAATGTGTCCGCTACCGTTACATCTGTATTTAATGTTACTCCGGATGCATTGTTTATGGTTACATTAATTCCATTGGATAATCCAAGCGTTGAAATAGTTTGAGGACTAGTCCCCTTAAATACAAAGGAACCGACTCCTGTAGAAGTATTAGTTTCTGTAATGACACCACCTGTGTGAATAAGATTTCCTAAAAGATTGATTATACTATTGCTAGTACTAAGGCCAGCATTTAGATCTAACTTTCCGCCGCTTACTGTAAGGTTTCCCGTTACATTAATTATTTGATTAGCAGTATTCGTACCATTTCCAATTACATTAAGATTTCCCCCAATTAGTGAAAGGTTGCCAGAAATATTTAAAACCCTAGGGTTTGATGTAAGACCATTAGCAATATATCCTGTGCCTGTAGATATTATATTTAAATCATGGACATTAGTTGGAGTACTTGAAATAAAAATATTCGTTTGAGTTTGTGCGGGACAATCCCAAACAACGTCGTAAGCAGTAGCGGGTAAAATCGGATTTACTGTTGTAATATTTGTACCACCATCTCCTACCTTTATCACCGAGCCTATTCCATAAGTTGCAAATGTTGATGATGGTATTGTTTGAGCATTGGCATTGTGTACATATACTCCATTAACTGTCATTGAACCTGTTGTGTTAAAATTAAATATTCTAGTACTGTTGTTTTGTATTTTCCCTGTTGCGCTTACTGTAAGATTTTTTAATGCAGCTATAATTACACTATCACCGGGCAACATTGTTAATGTACTCGCTGCACCAATGATTAACTGCTGATTCACTGTTAATATGTTTCCTAATATTACATTTCCTGCTGTTGTACATCCAGAAGCGTTTGATGTGGTAATATTATTATAATTAGATGCGGCAATCGTTTGTGCAGCTGTTCCATTGAAATTTATGGTGCTGCCTGTTGTAGTTATTGTTCCAGAACTAGGGGAATAATTCCCTGCTACTCCAATTATTCCGGATGAAGCAAGTACTCTCGGTCCATTCCCTGTGTTAGTTATATTGCCATAATTTACTGAAGGAATTGTTTGACTGCTTGAACTTGCAAAATCAATGGTACTCATTGCCGATAGTATCCCAAAAGTTGGATTAGTTGTATTTTGAATAGTAAGTATTGCATTAGAAGTTACATCTATCGTTCCTGTTAGTGCAGAAGCAGAAGGTATTGTAAAATTGTACATACCTGTACTGTCTCCCAATATTATTTTTGAATTTGTGCCCGAAACTACCCAAGCAGAATCAATGGTTGATGACAGATTATTTTTTATGACAAAGGTTTGATTGGCAGCAGTAAAACTTATCGGCGCTGATCCGCTCCCATCTATATTCATTCCCCAAGTTGATAACTTATTTAAATTACCGGATGATTTTGAATAATAAACAGCAGGTCCTGTAATAGCAATATTAAAAGCTCCTCCAGACATGTCGTAGTCGCGAACCAATATCTTATAAGGGATACCCGCACTCAAAGTAGAGACAACCGATTCTGTTGATGTGGATGTTGTTGTGCCTGAACCTACAACATTTGTAGTTGTTGAATAGGTGCTGGGGCACTGACTATAAATATATATGTCTTTATCCCCTGATGCACTAAAACTGTTTATGATGATCGTATAACTACCTGTTATCATGGGGGTGAATGAGTAAAACACATCATTTCTGGTAGAACCGCTCATAGGTGTGGAAGCTGTAAGCA
>CANICR010000054.1 GCA_947466405.1 Chitinophagaceae bacterium
TTAGTTTTTCTTTAATGCCTTCGGGAAAACTACCAGATACAAAAATGACACAATTGCCATTGATATAATATTGATTATAAAAAGCTTTGCATTTTTCTACAGTTAAATTATCAATATCTAACGGATGTGTATATACGCCATATGGATGCTGTTCACCATACACATAACTATCAATCAGTCTTCCCGCTATAAAATCCGCTTTTTGAAGATTAACTTTTAATCTTTGTTGTGAATTTTGTTTAAAAATATCTAATTCTTCCTGAGAAAAAACCGCATCTGTAAGCATTTCATAAACGATGGGCAAAAGATTGTCGATGTGCTTTGTTAATGAGTGTAATGTTATGGTCGCGGTTTCGTTATAACATGACCGGCTACAATATGCTCCATAATAATCAAAGGCTTCATTTATCTGAAAAGCCGTTTTAGTACTAGTGCCGTTTTTTAATAAAAAATTAGTGGCTGATGCGATTCCTTTTTGCTGTTCATAAGAATTGCCTGCATGATAAACCATTTCTAGCTGAATAACTTCTTGTGCTCCAGCATTAACACTGTATACATGTATGCCATTATCTAATACAAAATGATCGTAGGGCTTCAACAATAAATTATATTCAATTGCATCTTTAATTGGTGGGGCTATTTTTCTGTTCATCTAGTTTTTGTTGTCGCTTAAATAATACATGGTACTGCAATTGTTTTCATCAAAGATGAACTTGCTTTGTTCTTTTATTTGATCAGCAGTTACCGCCTGATAACTCGATAATTCTGTGTTTATTAAATTGGCATCTCCCAATAATTCATACATGGCAATGCTGGAAGCTCGGTTCATTACACTCATGTCTTCAAATGCCATCGAGCTTTCTGCTTTATTTTTTACTTTTTCCAATTCGGAAGCCGTGATTCCGTTTTCCTGTAATTTTTTCAATTCTTCTATAACGGCTTTTTCAGCGTCTTGTATGTTTACTCCTTTTACTAACTTTCCTTCAATGGTCATCAAACCTGCATCGGTGCTGCCAAAATGATAACATTCAATGTTGCTAAACATTTGTTTTTCTTTCACCAGGCTTTGATACAATCTAGAAGATCCGCCTCCACTTAATATGTCGGAAATCAAATCGCAGGCATAGTAACGTTTATCCATACGCGGATAAATATGCCAACACTTATACAAAGCATCCAGTGGTACATTGGATGTTACTTCAAGTTGCCTGGGCGCTTTTTGAGCCGGTTCTTTTGGTAAAGCGCGGTTATATTTTGTGCCGGAAGGAATAGGACCAAACCATTTTTGAGCCAACATTTTTATTTGTGCCGTTTCAATATTTCCTGCTACCACCAATATGGCATTACAAGGTGTGTAATGTTTAAAAAAGAACTCTTTTACATCTTCTAGTGTGGCGTCTTCTACATGTTGTAGTGAGGCGCCTATTGTCATCCATTTATATGGATGCTCTTTGTATGCTAATTGCCTCATTTTGTGCCACACATCGCCATAGGGTTTGTTGATATAATGTTCTTTAAATTCTTCGCAAACAACTTTGCGCTGAGTTTCCAAGCTTTTTTTACTAAAAGCAAGGCTTAACATTCGGTCGCTTTCCAACCAAAAAGCGGTCTCAATATTTTCTGCGGGTAGCTGACAATAATAATTGGTTAAATCGTTGGTGGTAAAAGCGTTATTTTCTCCCCCGGCAACTTGTAGGGGTTCGTCGTAAGAAGGAATGTTTTTACTGCCTCCAAACATCAGGTGTTCAAACAAATGAGCAAAGCCTGTTTTTTCGGGGTTTTCATCTTTGGCGCCCACGTCGTATAAGACGTTTAAAACCGCCATTGGCGTACTTTTATCTTCATGAACCAACACGCGCAAACCGTTTTCCAACATGAATGTATCAAACTTTATCATGCGGTAAAGTTACGGGAGTATCGGGGTAAAATAAAAGGATAAGCAATCGATAGTTATCTTTCAAACAAGCAAACACCATACAGGGTTTTTTGTCTAATACCTGTGTTTATTGGTTGTTTTTTTCTTTAGAGTTAATTATTATGGATAGTCGGTATTTTCATTTGAAGCGATTTAAGTAATAAGATATATAAACAAATAGCTACTTTTTGATTCTTGGGACTTTTAAAAGTGTGAACAATTACAACCTAATGGGCTTAATTTTGTTTCTATTATTGAAGACTCTAATTAGAAATATTAATTTTTTAAAATGAATATATCCAACTTGCTTGAAAGAGCATTAAACTTTGAATTTTTATCTGTTGAGGAAGGGGTGTTTTTGTTCGAAAATGCGCCCTTAAGCAGCTTAATGCAGGTTGCGAATGAATTAAGAAAAAAACAAGTACCGCACGGAAAGGTTACCTGGCAAATTGATAGAAATGTAAACACCACCAATGTATGTGTAGCCAATTGTAAGTTTTGTAATTTCTTTCGCATTCCCGGTCATGCAGAAGCATATATTACAGATATTGAAACGTACAAACAAAAAATCGAGGAAACCATCCAATACGGCGGTGATCAATTATTGCTCCAAGGCGGACACCATCCCGAATTAGGTTTATCTTTTTATGTTGATCTTTTTAAAGCATTAAAATCGCTGTATCCTTCCATTAAATTACATACCCTTGGACCACCGGAAATTGCGCATATCACCAAGCTTGAAAAGAGTACACACAGAGAAGTGCTAATGGCTTTACAAGAAGCAGGCATGGATAGCCTCCCAGGCGCAGGAGCAGAAATTTTAACGGATAGGGTTAGACGATTAATTAGCAAAGGAAAATGTGGCGCTCAGGAATGGTTGGATATTATGCATGAGTGTCACAAACTAAATATCACTACTTCCGCAACCATGATGTTTGGACACGTAGAAACCATTACCGAAAGATTTGAACACCTGGCCAAAATAAGAGAAGTGCAAAGTCGTAAGCCCGAAACCGCAAAAGGATTTTTAGCTTTTATTCCCTGGACCTTTCAAGATGTAGATACTTTGCTAGCTAAAATTAGGGGAGTTCAAAATCTTACTACTTCTGAAGAATATATTCGCATGATTGCCATGAGTAGAATTATGTTGCCCAATATCAAAAACATTCAGGCAAGCTGGTTAACGGTTGGTAAACAGGTGGCCCAACTTTGTTTACAGGCTGGTGCCAATGATTTTGGAAGCATCATGATTGAAGAAAATGTAGTAAGCGCCGCAGGTGCGCCTCATCGATTTACCAGCAAAACAATTCAGGAGTCTATTAAAGAAGCAGGCTTTGAACCACAACTGCGCAATCAACAATACGAATGGAGAGAAATGCCAGCAATGATAGAGCAAGTGGTAAATTATTAATTAACTAAACAGATATTCTACATCAGCCTTGGTTAACGCTTTCACGAAACTTGTTTCGTCTGATATTAATTCCTTTGCCAGTATTTTTTTACGCTCTTGTAACTGAAGTATTTTATCTTCTATAGTATCCACACAAATCATTCTGTAGGCAAAAATATTTTTCGTTTGCCCTATACGGTGAGTTCTATCTATTGCCTGTTGCTCAACGGCTGGATTCCACCATGGGTCAACTATATATACATAGTCTGCCGCCGTTAAATTTAAACCCACGCCTCCTGCTTTTAGTGAAATTAAAAACACCCTGCATTCATCATTGTTTTGAAAAGACTGTATCGCTTTTTCTCTTTCTATCGCCGTTGTGCTTCCATCAAAATATTCAAATGGAATGTTTTGTTCTTTAAGTTTTTCTTTTATTAAAGACAACATGCCTAAAAACTGAGAAAATATTAACGCCTTGTGTTGCCCAATGTTTTCCGATATCTCTCTGGTGAGCTCGTCTAATTTTATTGAATTATTTGGATATTTTTCTTCATCATTTAAAATGGCGGGACTATCGCATATTTGACGAAGCTTCATTAATCCTTGTAAAATAGTAAGCTGGGATTTGTTTATTCCCTGTTGATCAATGGCGCCCAATATCTTATCCCTATATGTGTTTCTAAATGATTCATACACACTTCTTTGTTCACTTTCCATTTCACAAAACAAAATTGTTTCTGTTTTTTCTGGTAAATCTTTTGCAACTTGTTCTTTAGTACGGCGTAATATAAAAGGATATAATAGCTTTCTTAAGTGTTCTTTTTGTTCTGGTTCTCCAAATTTATCAATAGGTGTTGCAAATTCATTTCTAAAAAAATCCATGCTTCCAAGAAGTCCTGGATTTAAAAAATTCATTTGTGAAAATATATCAAACGTATTGTTTTGTAATGGTGTACCACTCATGCATAAACGATTTTTTGCGTTTAATAAAGAAGCGGCTTTCGTAACTTTTGATGCCGGGTTTTTTATAGCTTGGCTTTCATCCAATACAATATAGTCAAACATAACTGGTAAAAAAATGGCAATATCACTCCTTAATGTTCCGTAGGTAGTGATGATTATATTATGCTTGGTTAATTCTTCCTGATTTCGCAATCTCGCATTACCATGATGTATGTGAAACGATAAATCAGGTGTGAACTTTTTTACTTCGTTTTGCCAGTTGTAAATAAGCGTAGTGGGACAAACCACCATTGCTTTTAACGATTTGTTTTCTTTTTTATAATACTCCAGCATTGTAAGCGCTTGCACGGTTTTTCCTAGACCCATATCATCTGCAAGAATTCCGCCCCAACCAACATCATTTAAATAACTCAACCATTGATAACCTGCGATTTGATACGGACGCAATACAGCTTGAAGTGTTCCCGGTACAGGAATTTCTGGAATGTCTTTAAAAGACCTGAGCTTTTCAAACTTCTCATCCAGCGCAAAGCTAATTTCTGTTTCATCTCTATTTTCATACAGCTCGTCAATCACACTCATATGGTATCTCGAGAGACGTAGTTTATCATTTTTTCCATCGCCTACCTTAAATAAAAGCGCATATCGTTTAATCCATTCGTCTGGTAATATCCCCAAGGTTCCATCACTTAATTGCACAAAAGATTGTTTGCTAGTGAGGGCTTTTTTGATGTCGGCTATTCCAACTCGCTGTTCGCCGAATTCTATTTCTATTTTTGCGTCAAACCAATCCATGCCACTACTAACGTGAATGTGTGTATTTGGTCTGGCTGTATTGAATCTAAAATTTCTTAGTGCTTCGAAACCAAAAACAGGGATCTTTTTTTCTTTCATTGCATCTACAAACAAGAAAAACCAATTGTTGCGCAGCACATCAGACCCTTTCAACACCAAGCTTTGCGTTTCTGTTTGTCTTACAAAAAGAGAATGTAAGCTTTCCAATTGCTGAAGAAAGTTTTCTTCAACCTCTTTGTTGCGATGTATAATTAATATCTTATCTCCTTCAGGAAGTGTGATTGTTTTTTTATCCGAAGCCTTGGTGTCAAATCCGTTATAATTAAAAATAGGCTGAAACACCAAATAGTCTCCTTTCTCAAGCAGCTGAACTTTTATTTCAGGGGTAATTCCCTTTACTTCATTAACAAGGCTTTTGTCAAAATCAACCTGATATTCACGCGAAAGTGGAAGTATTACTTCGTGTACTTTTTGTTGCCAGTCTTTCTTGCTTAATTTTATATTGCCTTGCTGAAGAAAGTTTTCAGCATTTACAATGTCTTCTGTTTTTTGCCAGGTATACAAAACCTCTTCATGCAAGAAAACTAAATTGCTTTCGCATTCATTCTTATCAAATGGAATTGTTTTAGAGCCAACCTTAATCATACAAGCAAGCTCTATGCCCCCAGCAACAGCAATAACCTTAAATACCGGCGTTATAAACATGTCGCTTAACTCTATCTCTACTAAATTCTGTGTAATGAATTTTTTCCCTTTCTTTAATTGAAATATGAAATGATTATTTGACTCTTCTTCAAAGACTTTTTTAAGCTTTGGATGCAAGTATTCCGCAATTAATGATTTTGTTTCTGCTGGTAAATCCTCTCCTTCGTTTTGAATAATATTATCCCATATACCACTGAAAGGGGAGTTTCGGTTTAAGTATTTATTTATTTCTGTTGTTTGAAGTTTCCTTATTTGTTGAAATAATATTTTATCGTTATCGCTATAAAAATCCGTGCTCACAAACTTTGATAAATCGAGCGCTTCTGCTTTATTTATATACTTTTTGTTGTCTTCATCTGGATCTCCATGAACAGAGTCGATTGAAAACCCAGGATATGTTTTGGTATTAAAATTAAAAACCATTCCCAGTCTTTTAGAAGGGGCTGTTTTAATAACAGGTTGTTCAATTATTTCTTGCTTTTTAATAAAAGTGCTTGCCGGCATTTTATTGTCTGGCATTTGAACAGGGGCAACTCTTTTAATGCTTGTATCAATTAGTTTTAAAAATGGCTTGCCTTCTTTATAAGAAAACTCAAACTTTCCGGTAAGGTCATCATTTAGCGAGTAGCCATAAATCTGTAACAGTTTATTTTTTTCTTTATCCCAGTTTCTAATTGAATCAAAATAATTATTGCCAAAAGAATTTAAGAGTTGTAAAAAAAGCAACACTTTGTGTTCGCAAAGCGGATGCAAGGTTTCAGCACAGGTGCAAGAGGTATCAAAGTTTCTCTCTTCGTTTTTTTGTATTACCAATGGATAAGAAAATCCATTGTGCATTAATTCAGCTTCAACGCGCTCATCTTCTGCTTTTAATATTTTGGCTTTGGCTTTGCGGGAAATTCTTTCTGCGTCTTCATATATCGATGGCGAACAAAGCATCTTAATCGTTCTAAGATCTATGTTCTTCATTTTAGCAACAGTGTGATACTGATTATATTGAATGATGCTGCTTCCTAGCATGTTCTTATCTGCCATATCCTGCAAACGAAAAAGAGCGGCGGCTTCGTGCCTGCATATATCTCCCATATTGTATGGGCAAGAGCATCTAAGAGAAATTAATTTAGGGTCAACGTATTTTTGAATAAACACCTTATAAAAAGTGCTGTAATTATCATCTTTTACCCTAAAAACAATCGCACTCATCAACTCATCGTGTTCGATTAATTCAACAAACCCAGATCCATGGATTTTTTTTCCACGACGAATTACTTCATCAGAAGCATTGTTGTATATATGCTTAATTATATGTGGTAACGCCAAGAGTTGTTTGCTTTAAATGAATCAATTCAATCAAATGTTTTTCATCTGATTATGCTTACTCTTTACAGAAAAAAGCAATTTGCAAAAGTAAAGAAAAATATGTCAGGTAATAAATAACAATTCAAATAATGTGTGTCTTTTTTCTTCCTTATTAACCTTTTGTGAGTTTGCCCTCTTTATAAATAGGCAAAACGGGGGCTGTGTTATTAGTTAGACAATGTTTAATATCTTTTTCTAAACCAAATTTGGAAAGGCGCTGAAAGTGGGTAGCATTTTGTTTTTTCATATATTCATATAAATCTGCGCTAGCATCTTGGTATGTTCTATGCGCAATTTTTGAGGCATCGCAATCTATTTCAAAATATGACTCTATTTTATTAATTACCGCTCCAGCAAAAAGGGTGTCTTCTATATTAACGCGGTCTTTCCACGCAGCACAAGCCAACAAAACAGGCTTACCGCTTTTAATCAAATATTCGCAAACGGCGTCTATATTGGCAAATGAGCCGGTAATAATTTCATTAGCGCCATTGGTTAATGCCATGTGCAATAACTTTGTTCCATTGGTAGTAGTTAATACGAGCGTTTTGTTTTCAATAAAAGAAGCTGGATATTCAAAAGGAGAGTTGCCGTATTGAAGCCCTTCGGCAACCTTTCCATCACGCTCTCCAGCTGTTATGGCGCGCATCTGTTTACCAATTCTAATACACTCATCTACACTGTCAACCGGAATAACCTCTTTGGCACCATTAGAGAGTGCCGTTGCAATTGTGGAAGTAGCGCGCAAAACATCTATAATTACTACAATGCTTTGTTTGATTTCGTATAATTTTAATAAAGCAGGTGATAGCGACGTGTATAAAACCGGTTTTTTATTGGACATGTATTAAATAGTTTTTATTATTCGAAAGGGATTTTAACAACCTTTGCTTTAAGCGATGTGTTGCGCACTTTAATATATATCTCCGTATCCATTCCGATATATTTAACCTCTACATATCCCATTCCTATGGCCTTGCCAAGGGTTGGAGATTGTGTTCCAGAGGTAACCTTGCCGATGGTGTTATTGTTTGAATCTACGATTTCGTAATCATGGCGGGCGATTCCTTTATCAATCATTTCAAAACCCACCAGTTTTTTTGATACCCCATTTTGTTTTTGTTGCTCAAAAAAAGATCGCGAAGTAAACTCTTTGGTAAATTTAGTAATCCACCCCAAGCCCGCTTCTATTGGAGAAGTTGTATCGTCTATATCATTGCCATATAAACAAAAGCCCATTTCTAATCTTAGTGTATCTCTTGCTCCTAATCCTATTGGTTTTATTCCTTTATCGGAGCCTGCTTTAAATATAGCATCCCATATTTTTTCCGCATCATTATTTTTATCTTCAAAATAAATTTCTACGCCGCCAGCGCCCGTATAGCCGGTTGCGCTTATTAATACGTTTTCTACGCCCGCGAAATCACCTTTCACAAATGTATAATACTTCAAATTCAGTATATCCATTTCCGTTAGCGATTGAATTATTTTGGTTGCGCTTGGTCCTTGTATTGCCAACAGAGCTGTTTTATCAGAAATATTTATTAATTCAGCCTTGTTGTTATTATGCGACTCTATCCAGTTCCAGTCTTTTTGAATATTTCCGGCGTTTACTACTAACATGTAAACACTATTTTCTTCTACACAATACACGAGCAAATCATCAATGATTCCTCCTGTATTATTAGGCATACAGCTATATTGCGCCTTTCCATTCGTAAGTTTTGACGCATCGTTGGTGGTAATTCTTTGTATCAACTCTAGCGCATGGGGTCCTTTAACAATAAACTCACCCATATGGCTTACATCAAATACGCCAACACCGTTTCTCACCGCGGCATGCTCATCGTTTATTCCTGTATAAGAAATTGGCATATTAAATCCTGCAAACTCAGCCATCTTTGCACCTAATTCCAGGTGTTTATGTGTAAAGGGTGTTGACTTCATATTTTGTTTTTAGTTGGCGAAGGTAAATAAAATTGCGCTTTTATTAAGGTTTGAATATAAAAGCAAGATAGGGCTACTTTAAAAATTGATACACCATTAAGCTGCATAAATAAGCAAGGCCGGTCATGTATAGCAACTGAATTATCGGCCACTTCCATGTTTTTGTTTCTCTTTTAACGGTAGCGATTGTACTCATACATTGCATAGCGAGAACATAAAATATTAATAAAGATAGTCCGGTAGCAAGCGTGTATACCTTCGACCCGTCTTCCCTTTTTGCGGCGGCCATTTTATCATGAAGGGTTAAACTAGTTTCTCCTGCGTTATCTCCAACACTATAAAGCGTTGCCATCGTGCCAACAAAAACCTCTCTTGCAGCAAAAGACGTTATTAAAGCAATACCAATTTTCCAGTCGTATCCAAGGGGCTTAATAATAGGTTCTATACTTTTTCCTAAAAGTCCGGCGTATGAGTTTTCAAGCAATGCTGTTTTCTTGTCTGTATTAATCACTTCAATATCCGCTGGGCGCTTGCTTGCTTGTTCATGGTAATATTCATTAATGGATTTCATTTTATTTTGAGGACCAAATGAACTTAGTCCCCACAATAACAAGCTTATCAACATAATTATTTTACCGGCATCAAAAATAAATATTTTAGCTTTTTCGTACATGGTAAACAAAGCATTTTTCCAGCGCGGGCTTTTATAAGTTGGTAGTTCTAAAATAAAAAAACTTCTTTCTGAAGATTTAATAAACCATTTCATTGCCCAGGCAACAATCATTGCCATTGCTGTACCAAAAAAATATAAACCCATCATAACAATTCCCTGGAGACTAATAAATCCAAAATATATTTTAGCTGGAATAACCAATGCAATTAAAATGGTATAAACAGGAAGCCTTGCGCTGCAACTCATCAAGGGGGTAATCATAATAGTGAGCAGTCTTTCTTTTTTGTTTTCTATATTTCTGGCACTCATGATTGCTGGCACCGCACAAGCAAAGCCGCTTATCATGGGCATTACGCTTTTTCCGTTAAGTCCGGCTTTTCGCATAAGCTTGTCCGTTAAAAAACTAATACGTGCCATATATCCGCTATCTTCAAGCAGGGTTATTAATCCAAATAATATCATTATTTGTGGAACAAAAATCATGATGCCGCTAAGTCCGGCAAGAAACCCATTAATAAATAAATCGCCAAACCAATTGTTGGGCAATATCGTCATGAACCAGTTTCCCGTTAATCCAAAAATCCACTCTATAAAATTCATGGGATATTTTGCTGCCCAAAAAACACTTTGAAAAAGTAAAAATAATACTGTTATTAAAATTGCGTATCCCCATCTCTTGTGTAATAAAATATTATCAAGCCTTTCGGTCAATAATGATTTCTTGTGGGGGTCGCTTTCAAAAACGGTGTGTTGCATGATGTGCTTTATTCTCGCATATCGTTGCATAATCTCTTCCGCCTGCGTTTTTATGGGGTTAAACTTATTTTTTCTTTCTATATTTTCTATTTCTTTTGATGTTTCTGCTGAGATAGAAAAATTTTTATGATTGATTAAATAATGAATGGCTTTATAGGTGCTGATATTGGGCAACAACTCTTGTGTTTCTTCAATAGCTTTTGGAGCCAGCATGTTATTGTAAATAAAATCTCTTGTTTGTTGATTGTTTAACACAATCGTTTGCTCTAATGTTTTTTTTATTTCTTGAATACCTTTTTGTTTTCTTGGATTTACCAAAATGATAGGGATACCTAATTCAATTTCTAGCGCAGGTATGTCTATTTTTATTCCCTTTTGTTTTGCTATATCCATCATAGTTAAGGCTACAACAACCGGAAGCCCTAGATCTATTATCTGTGAACAAAATAATAGGCTTCTTCTCATGTTGCTTGCGTCCACAACAAGTAAAACCATATCCGGAAGAATGGATTCATCTTGCTGTAACAACACCCTATAAGCCACCCACTCATCCGCTCTTTTTGGATAAAGACTATACGTTCCAGGTAAATCAACAAAATTTGCTTGAATATTTTCAGAGATTTGACAGACTCCAATCTTTTTATCTACTGTAACGCCGGGAAAGTTTCCCACCTTTTGATTTAAGCCCGTTAGCTCATTAAACAAAGAGCTTTTACCACTATTGGGATTTCCTACCAACGCTATGTTAACCTGCTGTTTCAAATATTTTCCTCTGTTAATGTGCAAAAGTAATGTGATTGTGGAATATTAAGCTTACGAATTAAAGAAAGATGACGGTGTTTTGTTATACTAAAGTAGCTAGACTTATTGCAAATATATATCCGTTTAATAATTATCATTAACCAAAATGTATTATTATTACCTATTAGGTCATTAATTTCGTTTTTTCTTTTACCTTGTATTATTGATTTTATTACATGAAATTAAAAATTGATAATGATATTTTAATTGAGGAGTTTTTTGAAAACACTCACCTTTTAGGTATTGTTGCGCCCATAAAAAACTATCAATTTATCTGGAACATTAACCAATTCCTGGGTTTTCATTTTCAGGTAAATCATAACTTAGAAATCGTATTGGTTAAAAAAAGCCGGAGTTACTTTTTCTCTATATACGAATACCAAATTCCAGGTTCTAGCTTAACGCACTATTTATATAATAATCAACATGATGGAGAATATTTACTGCCCGAATTCAAACACCTCGATTTTTTATGGTTAACTAAAGGTGATGATGTAGGTAAAGCCGAAATAATGGCATTGCAGCAATCAATTAAAGGCATCTCTGCTGTTCAGCTAGTAACAGAAATGACAAACGAA
>CANICR010000055.1 GCA_947466405.1 Chitinophagaceae bacterium
AGTTGCATTCCATTCATCAAAATATTAGCTGTTAAGTTGGCTATTTTCAATCTTAGCATTTTCTTTTCAATAGATTCAGCATGGGCGATGGATAACTCGGCATAAAAAGAGTTGAATATTTTTGCTAAAGAAAAAAGATAGTTTGCAATTACAGAAGGGTTTAGTTCTTTTGCGGCGTCTGAAATCATTTGTGGATATAGCTCAGCGAAAAATAAAACTTGTTTTTCCAATGGAAGTAAATCGTTGGAAAGGGGAGTTTCTATATTAATGGATTCTTTTCTTAAAATACTTTTTATTCTTGCAAAGCTATATTGAATAAAGGGCCCAGTAAATCCATGAAAATCGATAGATTCTTCGGGATTGAATATCATTTTCTTTTTGGGGTCTACTCTTAACAAATAAAACTTCATAGCGCCCAATCCAATGACTTTATATAAATTGATTAATTCTTCGCTGGTGAAGTCTTTTACTTTTCCAAGTGCTTCCGTATGTTTACGCGCGGTATCAATCATTTCTGTAACAATATCATCTGCATCAACTACAGTGCCTTCTCTGCTTTTCATTTTTCCAGAAGGAAGTTCAACCATTCCATAACTTAAATGAAAAATATCATCTGCATAAGGGAGTTTTAGTTTTTGAGCGATCAACTTCAGCACTTTCATGTGATAGTTTTGTTCATCACCAATAACATAGATACTTTGATCAATTTTATACTGATCGTATTTTTGTTTGGCTAGGCCAATATCCTGAGTGATGTAAACGGACGTGCCATCTTTTCTCAAAACCAATTTTTCATCTAATCCATCAGCAGTAAGGTCGATCCAGATGCTCCCATCGTCTTTTTTAAAAAAAACATTTTGTTGTAACCCTTCCTGAATAATATCTTTTCCTAAAAGGTAGGTTTCACTTTCGTAATAGGTTTTGTCAAAATCGCTGCCGATACTTTTGTAGGTAAAATCAAAGCCTTCGTATACCCATTGATTCATTCTTTTCCACAATTCAATTATTTCGGGTTTGCCAGCTTCCCAATCTTGCAGCATTTGTTGGGTTTGCAGCATAATGGGCGCGTTTTTTTCTGCGTCAGTTTCACTGATGCCTGAAGCTTTTAAAGCGGCTACTTGTTTTTTATATTCATCGTTGAACTTTACATAATAGTCGCCAACAAAATGGTCACCTTTTTTATTGGTAGAGGTGGGTGTTTCTCCATTGGCAAATAATTGCCAGGCAATCATGCTTTTGCAAATATGAATGCCTCTGTCATTTACAATACAGCTTTTTAGTACTTCATATCCATTGGCTTTAAGAATTTCTGCAATACTCCATCCTAAAAAAATATTCCTAAGGTGTCCAAGATGAAGCGGTTTATTGGTGTTAGGAGAAGAATATTCAACCATCACTTTTTTGCCGTTCATAGCTTGTTTGCCATAGCAAGTATCTTGATAATTTCTTTCTAGTAGATTAATCCAATAAGTATTGGTGATAGTAAGGTTTAAGAAACCTTTAATAATATTAAAGGAGGAAAATAAGGATGAATTATTGGTGACAAGATTTTCGCCTAGTTCATGGCCAATTGATTCCGGAGATTTCTTAAGCGATTTTACTAGAGAAAAAAGCACAATGGTATAGTCGCCTTCAAATTCGGGTTTTGTGTGATTAATCTGAAAGTCTTTGTCAGAAAAATCTTGCTGATAAAGGTTGATAAGAGATGCGATAACAGCTCTTTGTATCTGCGGTACAATATTCATGTTGCAAAAGTAGTCAATATTCAATTTGAAAATTAGTTGGCTATAAAATGGATTAATTAGTCAATTGAATCAGCTATATCCAAAATGGCTACTTGTCAAATCATCAATTCGACGTATATTTGCGCACTTTTTAATTTTATGATAAGCGCAAATAATATTACGTTAGCCTACGGAAAAAGGGTTTTGTTTGATGAGGTAAACATCAATTTTAATAAAGGTAACTGCTATGGCATCATTGGTGCCAATGGAGCTGGCAAGTCTACGTTCCTGAAAATTATCAGCGGAGAAATTGAGCCTAATAAAGGGTCAATTGATATCACTCCAGGCGAGCGAATGGCAGTATTAAATCAAAATCAATTTGCTTTTGATGAGCAAACGGTATTGAATACTGTTTTAATGGGGCATAAAAGATTATGGGAAGTTATGCACGAAAGAGATGCCATTTATGCTAAAGCCGATTTTAGTGAAGCAGATGGCATGAAGGCGGGAGAGTTGGAAAATGAGTTTGGCGAAATGGGAGGCTATACGATAGAAAGTGATGCAGCTACATTATTAAGTGAATTAGGGGTAGAAGATAATTTGCATCAGCAAAATATGAAAGATATCAGCGCTAATTTGAAAGTGCGGGTATTATTGGCGCAAGCGCTTTTTGGCAATCCGGATATTTTATTATTGGATGAACCTACCAATAATTTGGATGTAGAAACAATCGCCTGGTTAGAAAATTTCTTAGCGGATTATGAGAATATAGTTTTAGTGGTAAGTCATGATCGTCACTTTTTAGATGCCGTATGTACGCATGTGGCGGATGTAGATAGGAGTAAAATAAAAGTATATACAGGCAATTATTCTTTTTGGTATGAGAGTTCTCAGTTAGCAGCAAGGCAGATGACAGATAAGAATAAGAAGATGGAGGATAAGCGAAAAGATTTATTAGATTTTATTGCACGATTTAGTGCGAATGCTTCGAAAAGCAAGCAGGCGACTAGTCGTAAGAAAGCTTTAGAGAAGCTGGTTATAGAAGATATTCAACCTTCCAATAGGAAGTATCCTGGTATAATTTTTAAGCAGGATAGAGAGGTTGGTAATGAGATATTGAAAGTAGAAAATTTATCAAAAGTAATTGATGGAAAAAAGATATTTAGTAAGTTGAATTTCGATATACAAAAAAATCAAAGAATCGCATTTTTGAGTCGTGATCCAATGGCACTGACCATTTTTTTTGAAATCATTAATGGAAAAATGAAAGCGGATACGGGAAATATAGAATGGGGGACTACTATCACTAATGCATACCTGCCCAATGACAATGCTGAATACTTTGAAAATAGTAATGATAATTTGATGGATTGGCTTCGTCAGTTTGTGCCACCCACTGTAAAAGATGTGGATGAAGATTTCTTGCGTGGATTTTTAGGAAAAATGTTATTTAGTGGCGACGAGATAATGAAGAAGACAACTGTTTTGAGCGGAGGAGAAAAAGTAAGGTGTATGTTGAGCAAAATGATGTTGCAAAATCCTAATGTGTTGATTTTGGATGAGCCTACCAATCACTTGGATTTGGAAAGTATTATTGCGTTTAATGATAGCATGGTGTCTTTTCAGGGAGTGGTGTTATTTACAACGCATGATCATCAATTTATGCAATCCGTAGCCAATAGGATTATTGAAATTACCCCCAACGGTATGATAGATAAACTTATGACTTACGATGAATATTTGCAAGATGAAAGAGTGATATCGCAAAGAGCTGAGTTGTATGCATAAATAGTAGAATGAATGGTAATTAAGACAGCGCTGTAATAAAAAGAGTATGAAGCATCGGCTTACGAATTTTATTGATTTTTTTTATCCTCTATTTAATAAATGGATTCCGCCGCTAACCTTCAGGTATGCGGTTTGTGGTTCAACAAGCGTATTATTTTCTTTATTTACTTATTATATTGGGTATCATTTTATTTTTAGTAAGGAGGTTGTTTACCTTGGGCTTATGGCATTCAAGCCTCATATAGCGGCACTTATTCTTTCAGGTATTTTGACATTCTTACTGAGTTTCTGTTTAAATAAGTATGTGGTTTTTGTTGATTCTAATATAAAAGGAAGGATTCAATTATTTCGGTTCACCTTATCTTTTGGATTCAATTTAATGTTGAACTTTTTCATGCTTAAGTTATTGGTTGAATCTGCGCATATAGACGCGTTTGTCAGCCAATTAATTACTACATTGGTAATAATAGTGATAAGTTATTTAACCCAAAAATACTTTACATTCAAGATTAAGTAACTCATCTTAATTAATTGAATTTCAATAAATAGTGATTTATATAAATGATAATTATCATTTCCCCCAAATGACATTTTTGTTATTTTATTAACCTGGAATGCCAATTTTCTGCCATTTTTTCATCATTATTTCATTGGCATAGAGATTGACTATTAATGTAAAACAAACAATAAAATTTTCAATTATGGGAAAAATTATAGGAATTGATTTAGGAACAACCAACAGTTGTGTTTCGGTAATGGAAGGGAATGAGCCTGTAGTAATTGCTAACGATGAAGGAAGGCGTACAACCCCTTCAGTGGTAGCTTTTTTAAAAAACGGAGAACGTAAGATTGGAGATCCTGCAAAGCGTCAGGCAATCACTAATCCACAAAACACGATTTCGAGTGTAAAGCGTTTTATGGGTAGAATGTTTAATGAAGTAACGGAAGAAAGTTCTCATTGGAGTTATAAAGTGGTAAAAGGGGATAATAATACCGTAAGAATTGACATTGATGGCAGAATGTATACTCCTCAGGAAATCAGTGCAATGGTATTGCAGAAAATGAAAAAAACGGCAGAAGATTATTTAGGCCAGGAAGTTAGTGAGGCAGTCATTACTGTTCCTGCTTATTTTAACGATGCTCAACGTCAGGCAACCAAAGAAGCCGGCGAAATAGCAGGATTGAATGTAAGAAGAATAGTTAACGAACCTACCGCAGCTGCATTGGCATATGGGTTAGATAAAAAAGGGGTAGATCAAAAGATTGCCGTGTTTGATTTAGGAGGCGGAACTTTTGACGTTTCTGTATTGGAATTAGGCGATGGCGTTTTTGAAGTAAAGTCTACTAACGGTGATACACACCTTGGCGGAGATGATTTTGATAAAGTAATCATGGATTGGTTAGCGGATGAATTCAAGAATGATGAAGCCATTGATTTACGTAAAGATCCTATGGCGCTTCAGCGTTTGAAAGAAGCTTCTGAAAAAGCAAAAGTAGAATTGTCTTCATCATCCGAAACGGAGATAAATCTTCCTTACGTAACCGCAGTTGATGGCGTACCTAAGCATTTGGTAAAAAAGTTAACTCGTGCAAAATTTGAAGCTTTAGCCGATAAGTTATTTGAAAGATGCTTAAAGCCTTGTGAAATTGCGCTGAAAGATGCAGGTATCAGCACTTCGCAAATCGATGAAATTATTTTGGTTGGTGGCAGTAGTCGTATTCCAAAAGTACAGGAGATTGTAGAAAAATTCTTTGGAAAGAAACCTAATAAAGGAGTAAATCCTGATGAAGTAGTGGCTATAGGTGCCGGTATTCAAGGAGCTGTTCTTTCCGGTGAAGTAAAAGATGTTTTGTTATTAGACGTTACACCATTGAGCCTTGGTATTGAAACTATGGGAGGTGTTATGACAAGATTGATTGAAAGTAATACCACTATACCAACAAAAAAATCTGAAGTATTTAGCACAGCAAGTGATAATCAACCGGGCGTACAAATTCATGTATTGCAAGGAGAAAGACCAATGTCAAACCAAAATAAAAGTTTGGGTATGTTTAATTTAGATGGTATTCCGCCTGCACCTCGTGGAGTTCCGCAAGTTGAAGTTACTTTTGATATAGATGCTAATGGAATTCTTCATGTAAGTGCAAAAGATAAAGGAACGGGCAAAGAACAAAAAATTCGAATTGAAGCGGGTAGTGGATTGAGTAAAGAAGAAATCGAGAAAATGAAAAATGAAGCTAAGGCAAATGAAACTTCTGATAAAGCAGAGCGTGATAAAATCGACAAAATAAATCAAGCCGATAGTTTAATATTTCAATCCGAAAAACAATTAAAAGAATATGGTGAAAAGATTTCGGCAGATAAAAAAACGCCAATTGAAGACGCTTTGAATAAATTGAAAGAAGCGCATAAGGCTCAGGATATTGATTTAATTGATGGAGCCATGAATGAATTGAATACCGCTTGGACAGCTGCTAGCGAAGAAATGTATAAAGCAACTCAAGAAGCAGGAGCGCAACAACCTGCCGATGAAGCTAATCAGAATGGAACTGCTGGTTCTGAAAATGTTACTGATGCGGAATTTGAAGAAGTGAAGTAGAGTATAATATATCTCTGTATTAATGGACTACCTCTAGGTGGTCCATTTGTATTTTAGATAAGACACTATAACAATCTTAAAAATAAATAAGCCGACCATTGCTGATCGGCTTATAAGGGGTGAGAGATTATGATTATTTAAATTATCTAAAACTAGTCCAGATCGTCCACCAAGCATCTCCGTTAGCGCAGGCTCCACGGTAAGAAGTTGCCGTAAACCAGGAAGCTAACTTTGTGTGTGTGAAATCTGAACCGGTTAATGCAGGTGACATTGAAGCTGGATTGAAGTCAACACTGTTATCGTACTTAAATGGATCCATTAATTGTACATCACTATTATTCGTTAATAAAGTGTTTGCTTTATTAGCCATATAACTTATTAAGGTGTCTTTACTCCAACCAGTAGATGCTGATCCACTTACTGTATAGTTTAGTTGAGTATTATTACCTGCAATAATATTACTTGCATAAATTGCTTTAGGAGAAGCGCCCACTAAATTTAAATCTGTTGGGGTACCTGTGCTAGCATCAACTAACCAACCAGTTGGCCATCCCATCACGATAGAGTTGAATACACTGATAGCAGAATTCCTTCTTGCATGTATACCTCTTTTGTAATTAGAATTACCAACATTTGTAAAAGTAGCTCTTGGTCCTACAAGTGTTACATTACTAAATGTAGCTGAAGTTTGTGGGGCATTGGTACTTCCGCTTGCATCATTATCACTTTCAAATCCATTACTGCCACTAATATCTGCTACACTGCTATCTCTAAATCCAATGGCGAATTGAACTTTTCCTGAAAAACCATTATCCGTATCGAAATCATCATCTAATCCTTTATACGCAATAATATGTTTGCAATTTACTGTCCCACCAAACCACTCGAAACTATCATCATTAGCATAAGCAACTTGAACATAATCAACCGTTGTTTGATTACCTACACCTCCAAATGTTAATCCATTAATTTCTTTATCTGGTAAAAAAGCGTAACCTGCATATTCAATTCTTACATAACGAAGTATACCACTATTGTCAGCAGGATTTTGTGCTTGAGTAGAAGGAGTGCCATATAATCCAAGCCCATCACTATTGTTGATGCCACCTTCTATTTCACCTATCCCAGATACTCCATTGAAAGAAGAATTTGTAGGTGCGTTTCCTAATATTACAAGACCTGCCCAATCGCCACGTGTTGGGGTAGACGCTTCTGACGTAAATACAATTGGTTTTTCAGGTGTACCATCGGCAATAATTTTACAACTGCGCGTTATAATCAATCCGCCATTTCTTCCCAATTCACCAACAATTTTGGTGCCTGGTTCAATGGTAAGAACCGCTCCATTTGTAACGTAAACCAATCCACGTAATTTGTAAACATAATCTGCTTTCAAGGTTCTGTTTGCGCTAATTCTTCCTTCAAGGATTACATTTTCTGTCGTTTGGTTAGTGTTATTATTGTTGTTGCTCGGCGTTCCATCAACTTCAATTTTACGACAACCACTTGTAAACATAATTGCAGCAATTGCAAATAGTGTGATTCTTTTCATTTTTTTTAGTTTTATTTTTTGGGTTTTAAAATTTGGTTATTTTAAATTATAGGCAAATGAAATACTTACGTTAGTTCCATAATTTCTTCGAATAGCTAATACATCTTTTGATGTTTTTTGGTACTTTCCATTTTTATCAAGATCATGGTAAAAATATCCAGGAGCGTTTAAAATATCGCTGATGTTTAATTTCACTTCGCCTTTTTTATTCATTATTTTTTTGGCTATTTGTAAATCAAGCAAACTTCTTGGATTTTCCCATATATCAGATATAGCTTCACTTCCTACAAATAATATTCTTCTACCAATTTGATTAAATAATAAAGTACTGCTGAATCCTATTTTTTCTAAATCATATTGTAATCCAGCATTTAATAAATAGGGACTTTGACCTTGTAGAGGACGATTTACAGTTTCTGTAGTATCACTAACGTTACTATAAATATAGCTGAGGTTTCCAGTGATGGTGAAGTTTTTTAATGCTGGAATGAAATCGAGTTTTTTTCTAAATTCAATTTCGCCACCTATGTCAGTTGCTACGTCAGTATTTAAAATATTGAAGGTATTTGTACCAGGACCAGTTCTGTTAAAGTAATATTCAATCGGTTTGTCGAAATGTTTAAAAAATCCACCAATAGTCAATAACTCTCCTGCTCTAGGGTATATTTCGTATCTTAAATCGAAATTCGAAATTTTTGTACGTTGTGCTGATTTATTTCCAACTACTTGAGCACCCAATTCGAAATCGTAAAAAGCAAAAGGACTTAATTCTCTAAATTCTGGACGAACAATTGTTTGACTAGCACATAATCTTAAATTTGTTTTTGCATTAGCCTTATAGGTAAGATTTATTCCAGGAAGGAAATCATTTACTAATGTGTTGACATGCCTTGGGTCTTCTTGTCTTACACTGCCTACTAATTGATCAAAGCTTTCAAAACGAACGCCCCATACTAATCTCAATTTTTCGGATAAAGGGTTATCAAATTGTAAATAACCCGCATTTAAAATAGTATTAGCGATATATCTGAATGCATTCCCTCCAATTTCATCAAATTGGGCTTTGTCGTTTCCTTGTCCAAAATTATCTGAAGAAAATATCTGGTCAGCAGATAATTGCTTTAGTGCATTGCTGGCTGTATTTATAAAGAATGGTCTACTATCAAATAATCTATCTTTTACCTGAAATAAGTAACCTAATTTAACGGAATGTTTTTTCCCTTTCCAATTGACAGACTTGGTGACATCGCTTCCAATGTTATAGATGTAATCATTTAAAAAGCTATAGAAAATACTTCCACTTTTTTGTCCAGCACCCATTCCAAGTAAAGCAAAGTAGGGGGCAGAAGCGTTTTCTCCATCTTGTGTGTAAAATAATCTTCTTTGGTCAGGTACATATTGATCTAAAATATTAAAACCACCATACCATTTTATTTTAGTACTATATTTTACAACATTATGCTCGCCAACAATTTGTGAGTTTAAAAAAGTATTTTGTTTAAAGCCAATCTCGGTAGCTTTTATTCTATCTCCATTACCACCACCACTTAAAATATAATCTCTACCATCATACCTATCAATTACAAAATCATTGGTATTTACATTTATGATATTCTTTAATGAAATTCGATTATTGTTATTTAATTCTATAGTTATATTGGCAAGACCACCCGCCAATACTTCTCTACTGAACTTATTATTTTCATAATGCAATTCAATGTCGCCTTCATTGTTGGCAATAAAGTTATTTTCAAAAGGGGTTCTCTTATTGCTGTTATTGTAAGTTAATGCAAAGATGCCAGCTACTTTTTTACCGAAAATCTTTGAAGTTGATCCTCCATTTAATTGAAAGGAGCTATTAATGGGAGCACTAGTTGATACTGGGCTCCAATTATTTCTAAAAGTCTTGCCTAATTCTGTTTTTTCAATGGAAGATAATTGGCTAAATGGATAACGTAAAGGCAAGTCTTTAGGTAAAGCTCTTGCCCCATTGTCAATGCCTAGCCAATCAAGACTTCCGCCATTCGATTGTAAGAATTCTTTGGCAATTGTATTTGTATTGAAGCCTGTGCCTAATTGAATATTTAAAAAAGATACAGAAGGGACATCCTTTGTTTGTATCTGAATCAATCCACCAGCCCACTCTCCAGGAAGTTCGGGTAAAAAAGTTTTATTCATTACAATGTTATCTATCATTGAAGAAGGAAATATATCGAAACTGAAAGTTTTCCTGTCTGGTTCTGTACTGCTCAATAAAACTCCATTTAACATGGCTTGATTATAACGATCACTTAGGCCTCTAACTACTAAAAACTTTCCTTCTTGTACGGAAGTGCCCGGAACTCTTTTTAATATTTCTCCAGTATTTTTATCTGGACTGCGACGTATTGCTTCAGCACTGATAACTTGAGCAACAACTGAAGTGTTTTTTTGTAGAGAAATTAATGCAATAGTTGATTCTTTTTTTGCAGAAGAACGAATCTCAACAGCCGACTCTGTTTTAGAAGATTGATCTAATACGATATTTATTGTCAATGTCTGGTTGGCAATAATCTTTATATCTTCCAACGACTTTGTCTTATAACCAACAGCAGAAAATTTTATCGTATACGTTTTTGATGCATCAAGAGATAAGGAATACTCACCATTAATATCTGCAGCAAGGTTTTTATTGAGTTCCATAACTTGGATACTCGCAGAAGAAATTCTGGATGCGGTATTAGCATCCGAGATAGCGCCTTCAATTCTGCCATTTTGAGCAACCAAAACAACAGTAAATAAGCAGTAAATTGTAGATAAAAGATATTTTTTCATTTTTTTTTTAATTGAATACAAAAGAACAACACCTATGTTATTCTAACATTAATCGAATATTACCAAATTGTTAAGTTGTCATTTAGGAATTGTCATTCTATTAATGAAAACCAATAAAAACTATAATTTGCAGGCATGAAATTATTAGATGGGAAAATTGTTTCTACGGCAATAAAAGCTGAAATAAAGGAAGAAGTCAACAAACTTTTGCAAAAAAGCAAAAGAGTGCCTCATCTTGTTGCTATTCTTGTTGGTGAAAACGGGGCTAGCAAAACCTATGTCCAAAATAAAAGTAAAAATTGCAATGAGGTAGGTTTTAAAAGCACAGTTATTAATTTTGAAAATACTATTACTCAAGATGAATTGATTGGCAAGATTAAGGAACTAAATATGGATTCATTAGTAGACGGCATTTTAGTTCAACTTCCGCTTCCTTCACATATTAACGAACAAGTTATTGTTTCAGCAATTGACCCGGCTAAAGACGTTGATGGTTTCCATCCTTTCAATGTAGGAAAATTAGTACTTGGAAATGCGGATTTAATTTCTGCAACTCCTTTAGGCATTATGCTTATATTAGAATACTATAATATTGAAACAGCAGGCAAAAATACAGTTGTTATTGGCAGAAGTAATATTGTTGGAAGGCCAATAAGTATATTAATGAATCAATCTCGTGATTTCGGAAATTCAACAGTCACTATTTGTCATAGCAAAACAAATAATATAAAGAATATTTGTTTGCAAGCTGATATTATCATTGTGGCCTTAGGCGTGCCAAATTTTCTAACGGAGGATATGGTAAAGCAAGGTGTAGTTGTAATTGATGTAGGGATTACAAGAGTGGTGGATAGTACCAAGCCATTAGGTTATTCAATCATAGGGGATGTAGCCTTTGATAAAGTCTCTCCCAAATGCAGTTTTATTTCTCCTGTTCCTGGAGGTGTTGGATTAATGACAATTGCAGCCTTGTTGAAAAATACATTTAAGGCGTATAAAAATCAAAATCATTTTGATTGATTTTTATCTTTATTTTCGTTTAAATTTATTTAAGTATTGCAAATGAGCTTTAAAAATTTATTAAAGACTTCCCTTTTTGGCTTTCCATTAGAAAGTTGTTTGATGAATGCATCAGGTGTTCATTGCACTACAGAAGAGGAGCTGAATATTTTGTTAGATACTAATATTGGTGCATTGGTAACAAAGAGTTGTACGCTGGAATACAGAGAGGGTAATCCTTTGCCAAGGTATGCGAATATTCCTCAGGGTAGCATTAATTCAATGGGTTTACCAAATAATGGATTAAGGTATTATCTCAATTTTTTGGAAGAAAAT
>CANICR010000056.1 GCA_947466405.1 Chitinophagaceae bacterium
AATAATGCTTTCTAGTTCCGATTTATGTTTAACTAAATTATCAGATTCGCAAATTGGTTCTGCATATACTAATGGCCTAATAAACTGAAAACCATTAAGACGTTTTATTTTCAACTCACAATTAGCATTGCCTCCCTCAATAATCGATAGATCTTCCGAATCGTTGTTTTTTGTAGCAGCATACTGATAGGTGGCAAAAGCAAGAAATGATATACCCACCACCGCAATTAGTAAAAAATAAACAGGGATTTTTTTAGTAAGCATTATTTAAATTTAATGTGCAATTTAATCATTTTTATTTTGATTAATTAAATTATATGTTAAATTATCATTTAACTTTATTTTGAAAATCGTGTCAATGAAATTGATTAAAATATTATTTACATTATCATGTCTGTTCTTTTTTTTAACTGCACTTAATGTTAATTATATTATAGATGCAAAAAGTAACTCAACACCTATAACTAAATCAAATTATACAACTGATTTTTTTTGGGAAAAACTTTTACAATTTAAAATTTATCAAGACGAGCACTTACTATTAGGCAACCCTTCTTCTGCTAACAACAATAAAATCAATGCTAATAATTACCTGATTATCAAACATCAATATGATCTTTCTTACAATAACGATAAGGGATATCCTAATTGGGTAAGTTGGCACCTTGATTTATCTTGGAAAGGTAATGCTAAAAGATGTAATTGCTTTTCAGCAGAGGAAACATTACCGAATGGATTTTTTAAAGCCTCTTCCAATAGCTATGCTAAATCAGGATTTGACAGAGGTCACCTCTGCCCCTCAGAAGACAGAGATGCTAACGCTGAAGATAATGCCGCTACTTTTACCATGTCTAATATGATTCCGCAATCCCCCAACCTGAATAGAATTACTTGGGTTGCTTTAGAAAAATATTGCCAAGATTTAATTACTCAAGATTACGAATTATACATCATTGCTGGTGCTTACGGTATTGGAGGAGAAGGCAGCAAAGGATATACCGAACATCTTAATCAAGGGAAAATTACCGTACCCGCCCACTGTTGGAAAATTATTGTCCTTCTGAAGAATGGCCCCAACGACCTTCAACGTATCAATTCCAATACAAAAGTAATTGCAGTAGATATGCCAAATAATAACTCAGTAAAAGCATTCCCCTGGGAACATTACAGAACTACCATCGATGATATCGAACAGAAAACACACTACGACTTCCTTAGCAATGTTCCAGCCTCCATCCAAAATGTTATAGAAAAAAACATGGCTGATTTGCCTTCAAAACACTGATTTTGCTAGAAAATAATAATAATACAATAAAATAATATACCACAAACCAATTTTAGCTTCATAATCTATAAATAAAGCTATCTTTTTGCCAAACAAAATATTATATTTGCCCATCTATAATCAACTAATATTATGAATTTTAAACGCATTAACAACATCACTGGCTGGGCTATTTGCATTATCGCCTGCACTGTATATCTAATGACTATGGAAGCTACCGGTAGCTTATGGGATTGTGGAGAATTTGCATCAAGTGCCTTCAAGCTTCAAATACCTCATCCACCCGGAGCTCCATTATTTGTAATCATAGGCCGTTTATTTATGATTCCATTCGATCCAAAACATGCAGCAACTGGTATAAATACCATGAGTGCATTGGCAAGCGGATTCACCATACTATTTTTGTTTTGGACGATCACCCACTTTGCTCGTAAAATTGTACAAAAAGATGGCGAAGCACTAAGCATGATAAAAATAATCAGTATCATGGCCGCTGGTATTATTGGTGCTTTAGCATATACATTTTCTGATTCTTTTTGGTATAGCGCTGTGGAAGGTGAAGTGTATGCGCTTTCCTCTTTCTTCACTGCCATTGTTTTTTGGACAATTGTGAAATGGGAACAAAGCGTTACCGAAGAACAAGAACAAGGTATTCATGGAAAATTCACCAAAGCTGACAGATGGATAATTTTGATTTTTTATTTAATGGGATTATCCATTGGAGTGCATTTGTTGAATTTGTTAACCATCCCCGCTATTGTTCTTATCTATTATTTCAAACGCTACAAACCAACTAATTGGGGAACTTTTTATGCGTTCTTACTTGGTTGCGTTATTACCGGATTAGTTCAAAAAGCCGTTATTCAATGGAGTATCAACGGCGCAGCTAATATGGATATCCTATTTGTCAACAATTTTGGACTTCCCTACTTTAGCGGTTTTGCTTTCTTCTTTTTACTTGTTGCCACTTTTATATTTTTGGGATTGCGTCATGCAAACAAAAAAAACTGGAACTTTTTAAAATTAGGACTTTGGAGTTTTTCGTTTATGCTTTTAGGTTATTCAACCTACTTTACCCCAATGGTTAGAAGTAATGCCAATCCAACTGTTGATATGTTTAATGTTGACAACCCCGTTAGTTTGGTTGGCTATGTAAGCAGAGACCAATACGGCGACTGGCCTATTTTATATGGTCAGGATTTTACATCACAAATACAAGATGCTGTTACTACTGAAACTTACATAAAATCAAACGGCAAATATGAAAAGAATGGGAAAAAAGTTCAGTACGTATTTGCTGATGGAGATAAACACCCTTTCCCAAGAATGTGGGATCAAAGCAATGACCAAGGACATGCTGATTATTATGCAAGCTGGGCTGGCATAAGTAAAGACAAAGATGGTGCTTGGGAAAGAGCCCCCACAGTTGCTGAAAACATTGGATTCTTCTTTGGTTACCAAATAAACTGGATGTACTGGCGCTACTTTATGTGGAACTTCGCCGGCAAACAAAACGATATCCAAGGCGTTAATGTTGGAAATCCAAGAGACGGAAATTGGTTAACGGGTATCGACTTTTATGATAACCTTAGACTAGGAAATCAAGAAAATTTGCCCGATACACTTAAGCACAACAAAGCAAATAACAAATTGTATATGTTGCCCTTTATTTTAGGTATTCTGGGACTTATGTATCAATTTAAAAAAGATAAACGCGATAACCTGATTGTAGGCCTATTGTTTTTCTTTACTGGAATTGCCATTTGCATTTACCTAAATGCTGCAGGTAATCAACCCCGTGAGCGTGATTATGCATACGTTGGTTCTTTTTATGCGTTTGCTATATGGATTGGATTAGGCGTTTTGTACGTTATCGAATTATTAAACACCTTTTTAAAAAACAAACAGACCTCTACCATTGCCGGTAGTATCGTTTGCCTACTTGCTGTACCCGTTATTATGGCTAATCAAGAATGGGATGACCATGACAGAAGCCACAAAACAATTGCCAGGGATTTAGCAACAGATTATCTAGAAAGCTGTGCCCCAAATGCCATTTTAATTTCATTTGGAGATAATGACACTTACCCATTGTGGTATGCGCAAGAAGTTGAAGGTGTTCGTCCTGACGTAAGGGTTATCAATAGCAGCTTGTTAGGAACAGATTGGTACATCAATCAATTAAGATACAAGGTTAACAACAGTGACCCAATTGATCCAATTTGGTCTGCTACTCAAATCGAAGGCTCTACAAGAGACGTTTTGCAATACAATCCTAATGTTATAAATAATAAAGATCAGTATGTGGATCTGTATACGATGATGAAAGATTATGCTGGCTCAGATGATCCAGCTAAAGGCACTATCGTTAATGAAAGTGATACAAGGAATATTTTTACATCTCAAAAAGTAAGCGTGCCCGTTGATACGGCAGCAGTTAGAAAAAATGGCACCGTTAATCCAAATGATCCAATTGTATCCGAATTGAAATTCGAATTCAGTAAAAATTATTTGTACAAGAATGATGCGGCTATCTTAAATATCATAGCGGCCAACAAATGGAAAAGACCTATCTGCTTTACATCACGTTATGAAGAATTAGGTTTCCAGAAATATTTGAGGCAGGAAGGAATGACCTATCGCTTGGTTCCAATTGAAAATGGTGGTGTAAATCAGGATTGGGTTATGGATAAAATGATGCATAAATACGCTTCTGGAAACGCTCAAATAAAAGGAGTATATTTTGATGAAGAAAACCGCCGTCATTTAAATAGCATTCGTTTGGCATACGCACAAGCAGCTATCGCTTTAGCAGATGCTAACAGAAAAGAAGATGCGAAAAAACTCTTAAACAAATGCGATCAAATGATGCTGCAAGAAAATATAGCCTATGGCATGGCTGGCAGATATCAACAACACAACCAAATTTCTATGCAGTTGCTATATGCATGTCTGAAAGCCAGTGATGATAAATTGGCTGCTAAAATAAGCATGAGTTTGCATAAGGATATGGATCAACAAGCTAATTATTATCAATCATTAACTGATTCGAAAAGAGATGGCGTTGCTGAAGAAGAATCCAGGAATAGTGACTTGCTAAATAACCTTAATGGAATGGAACAGCAATTTAAAATGATTAACAAGGCTACCGAAGCAGCCACTTCAATAAAAACAAAAGCTTCGACTGATACAGCCAAACCTTAATAATAGTATTAATCTTAATTCAAAGTCCTATACTGATGTATGGGACTTTTTTTATTTAAAAAGTAAACTTACTCCGCATATAATTGTTTACTATCTTGTAAATAATTACTTATTAGCAAGGTAGAATAAATGCATAGTTTCCTTTTTTCAAAATATAACCCCCATCAGTCTGATAAAAGCAGTTTTGACAAGCTTTTCGAATTATTGACCCAATTGCTTACCTACACCAGTGGAGATTTCAATGAAGCGATCCAATGGCTAAATGAAGTGGATAAGGAATATAAACTAACGGATGATGATTATGCCATGGGTGACTTTATTGAAGACCTTAAATCAAAAGGATATATTGATGAGAATAATCAAACTGGCGAAATTAAAATAACACCCAAAACCGAACAAACAATTCGCCAAAAAAGCCTGGAAGAAATATTTGGGAAAATAAAAAAATCAAAAAAAGGCAATCATCAAATATTTAAAGCCGGCACAGGTGATGAAATAAATCCCGAAACAAGACCCTTTCAATTTGGCGATTCAATGGAACTTATTGATTTCACTGCTTCCATCAGAAATGCACAAGTAAATCATGGTATTGACAGTTTTAGGATGAATGAAGATGATTTAGAAATCAGAGAAACAGATTATAAAACTCAAACGTCAACCGTTTTAATGATTGATATTTCTCACTCTATGATTCTTTATGGAGAAGATAGAATTACGCCCGCTAAAAAAGTAGCGATGGCATTGAGTGAATTAATAAAAATAAAATACCCAAAAGATACTTTAGACATTCTTGTATTTGGAAATGATGCCTGGACCATAGAAATAAAAGATCTTCCCTACTTGCAAGTTGGCCCTTATCATACCAATACAGTAGCCGGGTTAGAATTAGCGATGGAATTACTCAGAAAAAGAAAAAATCCAAACAAACAGATTTTTATGATTACAGACGGCAAACCAACTTGCCTGAAAATTGGAAAAAATTATTATAAAAACAGCTTCGGTATAGACAGGAAAATTTTAACTAGGTGCATGAGCTTAGCCATTCAATGCAAGAAATTAAAAATTCCTATCACCACCTTCATGATTGCAAGCGACCCCTACCTAAAATCATTTGTACAGGAATTCACAGAAGCCAATAAGGGTAAAGCCTTTTTTGCCGGATTAGATAAATTGGGCTCCTTTATTTTTAAAGATTTTGAAAGTGGGAAAACTAAACCCATGAACTAATATTTTATTTAACTCATTAAAATAATAAACACGACATGCATAAAATGAATACTATAAAAACACTCGGTGAATTAAAAAAAAGTGGATGGATTTCAACCTCCATTAAAGATGAAATCAGGCGTAATCTTATTCATAAAATTAAAACTAAAGAAAACCCGTTTCCAGGTATTTTAGGATATGAAGACACCGTAATTCCTGATACAGAAAGAGCATTGCTCAGTAAACATAATATTTTATTTCTTGGATTAAGGGGACAGGCAAAAACACGTATCGCTAGGCAAATGACTGAATTGCTGGATGAATATATTCCCATCATTGCCGGAAGTGAAATTAATGACGATCCATTTCAACCTATTTCAAGATATGCCATTGATTTAATCCAAGAAAAAGGAGACAATACGCCAATCAATTGGCTTCACAAATCTCAACGCTATGGTGAGAAGCTGGCAACTCCCGATGTGAGTGTATCCGATCTTATTGGCGATATCGATCCAATAAAAGCCGCTAACCTAAAATTAAATTTTGCCGATGAAAGAGTATTGCATTATGGAATTATCCCAAGAAGCAACAGATCTATTTTTGTAATCAATGAACTGCCTGATTTACAAGCCAGGATTCAAGTTTCTTTGTTTAATATCCTTGAAGAAGGTGATTTACAAATCCGTGGATTCAAATTAAGATTACCATTAGATATTTTATTTGTATTTACTGCTAACCCAGAAGACTATACGAACAGAGGAAGTATTGTTACTCCCTTAAAAGACAGAATTCAAAGCCAAATCCTTACACACTATCCTACATCTATAGAAACATCTTTAGCCATTACCGCTCAAGAAGCTACTAAAATAAAAGAGCAACAAGAAACGATTGAAATAAGCGACCTGATAAAAAGATTAATAGAACAAGTATCTTTCGAAGCAAGAAAAAGTGAATTGATTGACAAAAAAAGTGGTGTCAGTGCCAGATTAACTATTTCTGCCTATGAAAATGTAACAAGCGCCGCAGAAAGAAGATTACTCATCAATAAAGAAACAAGCACACAAGTTTGGATCAGCGATCTAATGGGCATCATCCCTTCTATTACCGGTAAAGTAGAATTAGTTTATGAAGGTGAACAAGAAGGACCTTTTCAAGTTGCACACAACCTTGTTGAAAAATCAATCAGAACAACGTTTGCTGCTTATTTCCCTAACCCGGAAGTTTTAAAGAAAAAGAAAAATAAAGATAATCAGAAAGAAGAGAGCCCTTATAAAGCAATCACCAAATGGTTCGATCAAGGGAATCAACTAAATATTTTTCTTGAAACAAAAGATGCAGACAAAATTCAATTACTATACAAAGTTGATGGCTTGTATGCCTTAGTAAAAAAACTATACAGTACCGCAAATGAAAAAGAAAATGCCCTGTTGATGGAATTTGTATTACACGGACTTTCTAGCTATTCTCTAATCAGTAAAAAAATAATGGAAGGGAAAATTGAATTCAAAGATTTAATGGGAAGCATGTTGAATATTGACACTCAGGATTTTTCAGATGAAGATTTCAATTAATTGACTGGTTATATTCCATGAATATACCCTTTAATACACATTAACTTCTCTTTGTAACATTATTCCGAATGTAGATTGGACTGATTTGATTATTCTTTCACTTAAATCCAAAATTTGCATACCGGTAGCTTTACCATAATTCACCAATACCAACGCTTGCTTATCATAACATCCTACGTCACCTTCCTTGAATCCTTTCCAGCCAGCTTGTTCTATCAGCCATCCCGCAGGAATTTTAATATTATCCTTTTTAGTAGGGTATCCAACCAATGAAGGAAACGCCAATTTTATTTTTTCAAACTCTCCCGTTTCAATTTCCGGATTTTTAAAAAAACTCCCAGCATTCCCAATTTTTAATGGGTCTGGTAATTTACTATTCCGGATATTCATAACGGCTTGTGCAATAGCTTTAATGGAAAGATCTTTAATTCCCATTTCATCTATCTCCTGCTGAATTGCACCATAAGTAGTATTAAATACAGGCTTTTTACTTAATCGATATGTGACAGAAGTTATTGCAAATTGATCTTTATATTTATTTTTAAAAACACTCTCTCTATATCCAAATTCACATTCCGCATTGGTAAATATTTTCTTATTCCCATCATGCATATCAATCGCTTCCAAAGAATGAAAAATATCTTTTATTTCAACACCATAAGCACCAATATTCTGCATGGGCGAGGCTCCAATACTTCCAGGAATTAAGGCAAGGTTTTCAACACCAGCATACCCATGATGAATACAATAAACAACAAACTGATGCCAATTCATTCCAGCGCCTGCTTGTACTAAAATAAAATCATCCTGCTCTTCAATTACTTCAACGCCTTCTATTTCATTTTTTATCACTAAGGCTTCCATATTTTTTGTAAATAAAATATTACTACCCCCTCCTAGTATTAAATGCTTATTTTTTTTATGTTGTGTTGATGCAATTAATTCCTGCAGCTGATCGATAGAGTTGAATGAAGCAAAATATTTCGCATATACGTCTATTCCAAATGAATTGAAAGGCTGTAATGATATATTTTCTTTTATCTGCAATGAATATTATTTATGAAGGATCTACATCTGCAATGATACTGATTGATTTGTATATTTTATCACTCAACAATAAATTTATATGGTGCTTTATTGCCTTTTTTATCTTCAAACTCATCCCTGTCTCTTTAGGCAATTTTAACATTATCTCCATTAAATATTGATTCCTCAAACGTGCAATCACAGGAGGAGCAGGACCTACCACGCTTTCTTTAAAATCCATCCTCAAGGATTCGGACAATTTAATTGAAGCTTTTTTCACTACGTCATTTTCCTTATGCCTTAGAGTAAGTTTTATCAATCTGGTAAATGGTGGATAATTAAATATCCTCCTGCTTTCTATTTCATTTGCATAAAATTGCTCATAATTATGTTGTTGCACCAACTCAATTATAGGATGCTTTACATTCAATGCCTGAATGATTACTTTTCCCTGCTCACCTTTTCTGCCGGCCCTGCCACTAACTTGTTCCATTAATTGAAAGGCTCGTTCATTAACCCTAAAATCGGCAAAACTCAACAAGCCGTCTGCATCTAATATACCCACCAAACTAACTTTATCAAAATCCAATCCCTTTACAACCATTTGTGTTCCCACCAGAATATCTAAACGATGCTGCTCAAATAATTGTATCAGTGTATCATGCGCTGTCTTTCCTCTTACACTATCCACATCCATTCGAGCTATCCTGTATTTAGAAAAATCTTGCTCTAATTGTTCTTCAATTTTTTCTGTTCCGAAATTTTTCTCAATCCATTGTGCACTTCCACAAGCAGTACAATCAATTAATACAGGATAGGAACTGCCGCAATAATGACAATGTAGTTTTTTACTAAACTTATGTAAGGTAAGTGACACATCACAATGATTGCATTGAGGTATAAAACCACAACTACCACAAATCAAATACGGATTATATCCTCTTCTGTTTTGAAATAGAATAACTTGTTTTTCAGCATCCATTGCTAACTGAATAGCTTCTTTTAATTGAGGACTAATCATCACTTTACCTTTTTGGGCAACTTGACGTGTATTAATAATCTCTATGGCAGGTAATTGTATACCTCCATATCTTTCATTTAATTCAACATAGCCATACTTTTTCTGCATGGCGTTGTAATAGCTTTCCAAAGAAGGTGTTCCACTGCCTAATAATACTGTTGCATTAAATAATGAAGCATAATAAATGGCCGCATCCCTTGCATTATATCTTGGCGCAGGGTCTTGTTGTTTAAAAGATGCGTCATGCTCTTCATCAACAATGATAAATCCGAGATTATTAAAAGGTAAAAAAATCGAACTTCTCGCACCTAACACAATACTTACTTCTCCATTTCGTATTTTATTCCATAACTCTATTCTCTCCTGGTCATTGAATTTAGAATGATACACAGCGACATGGCCTCCAAAATGCTTTTGTAAGCGTCGGATAATTTGAGTAGTAAGGGCAATTTCTGGCAATAAATACAACACCTGCTTTCCCTGATGAATAAATGCTTCTATTAATTTTATATACAAAAGTGTTTTGCCACTTCCAGTTACCCCTTTTAATAATGTTACTTTTTTTTCTTTGAAGGACTGCTGTAATTGTGCTAAACAAATGGTTTGATTATTAGATAATTCAAAGTCAATGATAATATTTTTAGGGGCGGTTGTTATTCTATCTATATTCCTGTTTTCTGCTATCAATATTCCCTTTTCGCATAAAGCATTAAACTGAGCAGAGGATGCATTTGCTTTTTCAAGCAATGTTTTTTTATCCACCAACCCTTCCGTTTTACTCAAATGAATAAATGCCAATAATATCGCCATTTGCTTAGAAGCCCCTTTCCAATCATTCAATAAAGCACTCAATTTATTCTCATCAGAAAATATTGTATTTAAAATGACGTATGTATTTTTTTTTGGTTTATATTTTTCATTTAATTTCTCCCAGGTAAAACAAACTTCTTTTTCTAACAAGTTTTTTATTACAGGATATACATGTGAGGCATCAAGCAAAAGTTGTATTTCAGATAATTGCAACTGTTTTTTTATTAACAACGCTTCTGCTACAATAAATTCTTCATCATTTAAATTTGAAAAATCATCTCCTATCGCATCATTATATACAACGATGGTTTCACTATTCAATTTAAAATTCGACGGCAATGCGGCAGCCATTACTTCCCCTTCGCTGCACATATAATATTCACTCATCCATTGCCACAATTTAATTTGATGTGGATACAATAAGGGCGTTTCATCTAAAACATTAATAATAGATTTTGTGGTGTAATTTGGCTTTTGCTGATGAATAGACTTTATAATCCCCGCATACTTTTTATTTTTTCCAAAGACTACTTCCGCTCTACAACCTTCTTTGGCTTTATCTTTAAGATGTTCAGGTATTTGATACGTATAAACTAATGGCAAGGCTAATGGAAGAATAATCTCAGCCCAAAAACCTGACGATTCTTCATTAAAAAGTATTTCAGTAGAAAACGACATGATTAAAGTTAATCTTTTATCCAACTTGCCTTATATCTTATTAAAGCAGCTTCCATTGATTCATATACTTTTTGTTTGAGTACCGGAATGTCCGCGACATCATACTCATCAACAGAAAATTCTTCTAAATAAACAATCCTGGATTTACCAGGTGTTAAAGAAAAAGACTTACTATAATTTAAGCGATCATATGCATCTAAAAAAAGCAAGGGCTTGATAGGTGTTTTTGTTTCAATAGCAATTCTGAAAGCTCCATCAAAAAAATCAATCAAAGGCTTTTTCGTTTCATTAAAAGTACCCTCCGGGGCCAAAATGATTGAAATATTATCGCTAATCGCTTGTTTTAAATCGGCAACACTTCTTGCTCTATCCGCCTTATCCGATCTCTTTACCAGAATTACAGCACTACTATATATCAATCCGAAAATTGGAATTTTAGCAATTTCATATTTTCCTAATCCACGAATATGCTGATTCCTAATCGCTTTTAAAATTATCAATGCATCCAAATAAGAAATATGATTGAAAATAAAAATCAAAGGCTTTTTCGAATTATGTGGTGCCTCATAAATGGTGGTGTGCCAGATACCAATTAATAACATAGCGATATCAATAAAAAAACGAGTTAATTGATAAATCAAATTTCCCCTTGTTTTTTTAGGGAGTAATAAAGTAATTAGTACTAAAGGGAAAAGTATCAATAGCGCTATAAAG
>CANICR010000057.1 GCA_947466405.1 Chitinophagaceae bacterium
CCTAGCTTCACTTTGTACAATTTGCCCGAAAGGAAATTCATCACCCGTAATCAGTAAATTTTTTTCTTGAATAACGGTAGCGGATATTCCTAATGATTCAGCAGCTTTTACAATGGCAGCTTCTATTACAAACATACCCTGAGGCCCGCCAAATCCCCGGAATGCTGTATTAGGAGGCAGGTTGGTTTTACAAGAAAAAGCAGTTGCCGTTACATTAGGGATAAAATAAGTATTGGTGCTGTGAAATAATGTTCTTTCTAAAACAGCTGGCGACAAGTCTGCCGAAGCGCCTGCATTTTGATAAAAAGTAACTTCATAAGCAATGATCTTATGATTTTCATCTAAGCCTATTTTATAATCAGAGCTGTATGGATTTCTTTTACCTGTCATTCGCATGTCTTCCATTCGATGCAAAGAGTATTTCACTGGCTTTTTTAAATGCCAGGTTGCTAATCCACAAAAGATTGCCCAAGATGTCGCCTGATCTTCTTTTCCGCCAAATCCTCCTCCCAATCTAGTAACGTCAACCTCTATTCGATGCATAGGAATACCCAATACATCTGCCATATGGCGTTGTACTGCCGTTGGACCCTGAGTTGAAGAATATACTTTAATCGAACTATTTTCCGAAGGCAATGCGTATGCACCCTGAGTTTCAATATACAGGTGCTCCTGACCGTTAGTTTCTGCCGTTCCCTCAAAAATATATTTACATTCAGAAAAAGCCTGCTTACTATCTCCGATTTTAAAAGTACGGGGAGGCACAATCAAGGATCCATTCTCTTTGGCAATTCTTGGATCGGTTACAACCGGCAGTTGTTCTATTTCTATTTTAATTTTTTTTACGGCAGATGCGGCGGCTTCAAGAGAAGTTGCTACCACAAAAGCAACAGGCATCCCATTGAAATGAACTTCATCTTCAGCTAGCAAAGGTTCATCGGGCACAATACCACCTATCTGATTTTTTCCAGGAATATCTTTGTAGGTAAATATTCTTACAACTCCATCCGACAAGATAGCTTCACTTAAGTCTAATTTAATAATTTTTCCATGTGCCACAGGCGAACCATACACCGTACCATATAATGTTCCAGAAACATTAGGAATATCATCTAAATAAATCGACTCCCCTCTTGTATGTGTATATGAATCTACATTCTTCATAGTATATTCAATATTTTTTTAGAATCAAGCTGAGGAAACAATTCAATAAAATGAGCTTTTATTATTTGAGATAACAACATTCTTTTATAAATTTCTGTTCCTCTTGCATCACTGATTGGAGAAACTTCATCTTGTGCAATCATTATCAATTCATTCACTAAAGATTCTGAGACTATCTTATTGCATAAAAAAGCACTTGATTTAGAAAGATACATTGGGATAGGACCAACACCTCCTGCAGAAAGACCTGCAGCAATGATAGTACCGGCATCCATTTGTAAAGTGATGGCCGAATTAACACTAGCAATATCAAGATGGGTGCGCTTACTTACTTTTTCAAAATTAAAAAGAACGGAATTTACAGGTAAGTGAAATTTTATTTTTTCAATTATTTCGTTACTATTTTTATCAATCTGCTTATACCCTTTATAGAATTGTCGTAATGGAATTTCTCGCTTACCTGATTCGTCTCCTAAAAATAATTGCGCATCTAACGAAAGAAAAATAATGGTTAAATCACCAATAGGTGAAGCGTTTGTGAAATTCCCGGCGACTGTGGCCATATTCCTGATAGGTGTAGAGGAAATAAGTTTTATATACTTTTTAAGGTTTTTAAAGCTATTTAAAAAAATGGGTGATATGGCCATCTCTGATACCGTTGTTGATCCTCCCATTTCACAATAATCCCCTTGCTGATGTATGCCTTTTAAATAATGTTGATCTAATAAAAAATCGATTGTTTCATTGACTATTGTATCATGTTGTTGAACATACAAATCTGTACCTCCGGCTACTTTTTTATTATGGGAAACAACATTTTCATTTTTTTCAATTTTTTTAATCCTGTCAGGTATTGTTAAAAAATAATCAGGTACAATATTATTTTTTACCGCATAATGAATGGGGTCGGCCAGATTCCGTTCCTGTAATTTTTCATTGACAGACATTGCTGCCTTTTCAATTGATTTATATCCAGTGCATCTGCAAATATTTCCATTCAAAGAATCAATGGCACTCTCGTAAGATGGAGGAGCTTCGTCTAAACAAAAACCAGTAAGTGAAACAATAAAACCAGGGGTGCAAAATCCGCATTGAGTAGCTCCATGATTAACAAAAGATTCCTGTACAAGATTTAATTTTTCAAGATTAATACCTTCAATAGTAACAATATGTTTTCCATGTGCATTTCCAATAGGCATTAAACAACTTGTAACAGAATGATACCGGACCGTATCTCCAATCAATGTACCCACCAAGACAGAACAAGCACCACAATCACCTTCTCTACAGCCAATTTTTGTACCAGTAAGATGTTGATGATATCTTACAAAATCAAGCATAGTGATGCCTGGCGAGAGGTTAATTTTTATTTCAGTATTATTTAATATAAATTGTGTCACTAATAAAAATAAAGATTAAAGTTAAGGAAATAGAACTAATGAACGCAATTGACAACAACAAAATCCAAACTCAAATTTATCATAGGCTTATTGCCTTATGGATCATTTGCGAAGCGTTTGCCGGCGGATTAATGCATGGATTCAAAGTTCCATTCTCCGGACTTATCATCAGCAGCCTTGCTATTATTTGCATAACATTAATCGCTTATTTTGTTCCTGAAAAATCTGCCATCATAAAAGCAACAATTATTGTTGCCATCTTTAAATTAATGCTAAGTCCGCATAGTCCTGGAACAGCATATATCGCTGTTTTTTTTCAAGGTTTTCTTGGGCACTTCCTTTTTAAAAATAAAAAATACTTTGGTACTGCAGCCATACTATTGGGTATACTTGGAGCTGTAGAATCATCTATTCAGCGTTTACTGGTGTTAGTAATTGTTTATGGAAATACCTTTTGGAAGGCGCTTAATGTTTACATTAACAAATTAACCGGTGAGCAGCATATAAGTAATTATAGTTTATACTTAGCCATTGCATATGTTATAATACATGCTATAGTAGGCTTCATCATTGGTGTTTATGGATTTAAAATTGCCAGGAATGCGCATGAATGGAAAATAAAATACCCAGATTTGAAAATCGAAACACTGGAGCCTTATAGAATTGATATGATGCATGCAAAGAAAAAAACAAACTTATTAAAATGGATTTTATTTGCTTGTTGGCTTCTGCTAGTTTCTTTATATGCATATTCCTGGATTTACCCAAATGAGGTGTCAATACCCAAAGAAGAAATAGTAGGGATATTAATTCGATCAACTATACTGATAATTTCCTGGTATCTAATTGTTGGCCCATTATTCTTTAGGGTAATAAAAAGATATTTAGAACGTCGAAAAATACAAGAGGGCGAAACAATTACTGCTGTCACAACTTTACTTCCCGATATGAGTGCTATTTTTATTGGAAGCTGGAAAATATCGGGCAATCAAAATGGTCTTCAACGGTATAAAAGGTTCGTAAAAATCTTAATAATCAATACCATTTAATTTCAGGAGAAAGTATATACCTGTTGCTTAATTTGTTAGTTATTTATCACACCAATTAATATCAAAAAAACTATATTAACACTCGTTGAAACACTATTTTATCCATTTTAAGCGCAAAGCCTTATTTTTGCAGCATATTAACTAACAAATAAATATATTTCAATGGATGTTTTTGAAAAACTAGTTAAGGATGGCGGACCTCTTGGTCAGCATATGGATAGAGCTCATGGATATTTTGCATTCCCAAAGCTTGATGGAGAATTAGGTCCACACATGCAATTCAGGGGAAAGGATATGATTGTATGGAGTTTAAATAATTATTTAGGATTGGTTAATCATCCAGAAATCAGGAAAGTAGATACCGAGGCAGCTGCCAAATACGGAATGGGAAATCCAATGGGTGCGCGAATGATGAGCGGTAACAGTACTAAACATGAAGAACTAGAAAAAGTTATTAGCAAATTTGTAAGCAGAGAAGATACCATGTTGCTGAACTTTGGTTATCAGGGAATCATGAGCTGTATTGACGCCTTGGTAAATCGCAGAGATGTTATTGTTTACGATGCAGAAGCACATGCTTGTATTGTAGATGGTGTAAGACTTCATATGGGCCATCGTTATGCTTTTAAACACAATGATATTGAAGATTGTGAAAAACAATTACAAAGAGCCACTGAATTAGCCGCAAAAAATGGAGGTGGCATTTTACTAATTACAGAAGGTGTTTTTGGAATGGATGGAGAGCAAGGAATTTTAAAAGAAATTGTTTCACTTAAGAAAAAATATGAATTCAGGATTTTAATTGATGATGCTCACGGTTTTGGATACATGGGGACAACAGGTGCAGGTGCAGATGAAGCACAGGGCTGTCAAAATGGAATAGATTTATATTTTAGCACTTTTGTGAAAAGTATGGGAAGTATCGGCGCTTTTATAAGCGGACCTAAAGCAGTTATTAAATATCTACGCTACAATACCCGATCACAAATTTTTGCAAAAAGTCTACCTTTATTAATCGTTGAAGGCATGTTGAAGAGAATGGAAATGACGATTAATATGCCTGAATTAAGAAAAAAACTTTGGGATAATGTTGAAAGATTACAAAAAGGATTAAAGGAAAGAGGCTTTGATATAGGTAGTACCAATTCTCCTGTCACACCTATTTATATGAAAGGTGATGTTCCAGAAGCAACTCAAATGGTAATGGATTTAAGAGAAAACTATCACATTTTTTGTAGCATAGTTGTGTATCCAGTAATTCCAAAGGGAGAAATTATTTACCGACTTATCCCTACTTCAGTGCATAGTTTTGAAGATATTGATGTAACACTAAAAGCATTTGAAGAAACTAAGAAAAAATTGGATATGGGGACATACAAATCAGCCGAGATTCCAAATATGGCAGAGAAGATGTAACCAACTACACTAAACTTTCAATGGCTCTCTAAAAAAGGGCCATTCTTTTTTTGTTCTGGCTTTAATAAAATAAACAATTACACCACTTCCAATTACAATAACAAAAGTTTTGATAACAGCCAATCCTGTGGCAAGAAATATTAATAACCACATGATAATTACAAGCACTACCGGTATTGGATACATGGGCATTTTATACATTACACTTTTTTTACCCTTTCTTTTTCTAAGCAATACCACTCCAATTGCCTGGCCAATAAATTGAACTAATATTCTCATGGCTAATATTCCGCTGATTACTTCCGCCATTCTAAACAACAAGCTAAAAATAAAAGCTATTGAAGCCAACACGAGCAACGATATATACGGGAAATTTTTAGTGGGGTGCAGCTTACCGAATATTTTAAAAAAAGAACCATTGATGGCTGCAGCGTATGGAACCCTGGAATATCCTAATAGTACAGCAAATAAAGAGGCCAATGCAACCCATAGTATCATCACCGTGGCTATATTAGCAGCTGCATGACCATATAGCCTTTCAATAAAAATACTTACTACAAAATTATTGATGCCACTATTTTGCCAGTTTTTAATTTCTTTCCAATCAATAACACTAATGATACTCATATTCATCAGTATATATAAAAATGCAATGCCGATTACCGAAATGAACATACTTCTAGGAATATTCTTGGAAGGATTTTTTATTTCACCACCCAAATGACAAACATTATAATAGCCTAAATAACTGTATACTGTTTTTACACATGCCTGACCAAACACAAATGAAACTAAAGTTTGCATACTAAATGATGACGGCAGTTCTTCTAATGGTTTTAATATATTACCATGTGAAAGTCCACCAAAAATAATCCAGCCTAATGTAGCCATAACACCTACCCATAACAACACGCCTATTTTACCGATATTTTCAATTTTCCTGTACAGTAATATGGTTACGATTATTATTACCATCCCTGAAATTCCCTTTTGTTGGAATACATTTAAATCCGGGACTAAAAAAAGAAAATAAGTCGAAAACCCAATAGCAGCTGATGCTGCCACTAATGGGGCTTGAATAATGGTTTGCCAGACATACAAGAAACTCATTAATTTTCCTGCCTTGTTTTTACCATACGCCTCATTCAAAAAGTTGAAACTACCACCAGCCAGAGGATATGCAGAACCTAATTCACTCCAAATCATTGCATCAACCAAAGAAAGTAAAGCACCTGCCAACCAGGCGTATAAATACATCCCACCAATATATCCAATAACAATAGGCATTGTTACAAAAGGACCAATTCCCACCATGTCAATCATGTTTAATACTGTTGATTGAAATAGTCCTAATTTTCTCTGTAGCATATATTTTTAATTAGTCGCAATTTACTATATAAATGAATGACAGACTTAATAAGTAAAAGTATAATTTTGTGATTATTCAAACAGGATAAAAATATTATTCATTATTTTATCTAAACCTTTATTAATAAATTTTGTTTATCTAATAGAATACAACTCATAAAAAAATCATCATGCAAAAAATTGTTGTTGCAGTTACGGGAGCAAGCGGATCTATTTATGCGAAGGTATTGCTATCAAAACTGTTGCAAGTTAAAGACCAAATTGATGAACTATCATTACTAATGACCAATAATGCTAAAGAGGTTTGGCAAACTGAATTAGGTGACGAAAGCTACAACAACCTTCCAATAAAATATTATTCCCAACAAGATTTCAATGCCCCTTTTGCATCTGGTTCAGGGCAATACAATACAATGATTATTATTCCATGTAGCATGGGAACTTTGGGTAGAATTTCAAGTGGGATTTCTAATGATTTAATAACCAGAGCAGCGGATGTAATTTTAAAAGAAAGAAGAAAATTAATTTGTGTCGTAAGAGACACTCCATATAATTTAATCCACATTAAAAATATGGAGACTGTTACATTAGCTGGGGGAATCATTTGTCCGGCTACCCCTTCCTTTTACAGCAAACCTACTACAATAGAAGAAGTGGCTGCAACAGTTGTGGACAGGGTGATAGATCTTGCAGGATTGCCTTTAGACACTTTTAGGTGGGGGAAATAATTCATTTTGTGAATTGCTGAATTATCTCAAATCGACTACTTCTACTCCAGGGTATTTTTTTGCATCAAAAACGAAAACCTTATCAGCAATAATCACTCCTGTTTTCATGTTGTTGATACTATAAGTATACCTTCCGCCTGCTTTTTCAAATATTTTTGTTGTGTAGATTGTTGACTTATCGATATACAATAAAACCTTAAAAAAAGGCTTTGACTTATCAATAGGTGTAAGTTCAATTTCCTGCATATTCTTCCCTCCTTCTTTTACTACGCCATTCAATTTATATAAAAAATCTTTTTCGTAAAAGTTAGTAAACAATTTTTGAGGTGTAATAGAATTAGCAGAAGGGTCTATTTTATTTATAGATACTTCATTGGATGATTTTTCGTACGTCCAGATATTTGAGCCATCAGAAATAATTTCTTGACCAGGAATAGCGATGGCATATTTTGTTCCTTTCATAGAAACAATACCTTTTTTTATACCCAAATTTTTACCAGCAGCATTCTCGATTTTTAGTAAAAAATTTGCTTGCACCGATTTGTAACTCTTAAATTTAGCGCTTACTCCATCAAGAATCTTTTTTGCCTCCAAATCACTTTTTAGGGGAGTCTTAGGCACTTGCGCACTTATAACTACCGTTAAGATGAAAAAAGCTGAAATGGTTGTTAGTAATTTCCTCATTATAAAAAATTATGTATAGTTTTTAAAACTCCGCAAAGATAAGAAAGGTAAAGTTATATACTAGTATCCTTGTTAAGGATTACTTACTATTATTTGTTAATTATAAATTAATAGTAAAAAACTCCAGATAATACTAGAAATAAACTGTATTTATCGAAGTAGCATTAAATCTGTCAAAACAATTGCAGTCACCGATTCTAATACAACGGGCACCCTCAATGCAATACATAAATCATGACGACCTTGTATACTAAATGGCTCTATTTGTCCGCTTGACGTATTTAGCGAATGTTGTAATTGAGGTGTTGAAGAAGCTGGCTTAACGGCAATCCTAAAAATCATTTCATTTCCATTTGTTAATCCTCCGGTAATTCCTCCGCTATGATTCGTTTTAGTTTTGCCATTTGTATCTAATAATGCATCATTATGATTACTTCCAAACATTGCAGCAGCTTTAAATCCAGTACCAAATTCTATTCCCCTAATTGCTGGTATTGAAAAAACAGCATGGCTAATTAATGATTCTGCAGAATCAAAGAAGGGCTCTCCCAGCCCAATTGGCAAGCCATTCACTTTACATTCTACCACTCCACCCACTGAATCATTTGCTTCTATGGCTTTATTAATACCTGTCTCTATATTGGATTCTCCGCCTACAGAAATTACGTTTGCATTAATTTGAATGTCACCTGCTGGAAAATTATTTTTTAATACTTTTTTTGCAATTACTCCAGCAGCTACTAAACACAATGTAAGTCTTCCACTAAAATGTCCACCTCCACGATAATCTTCAAATCCATTAAACTTGTTGTTTGCTACGAAATCCGCATGACCAGGCCTTGGCTGATTTCTAATAGCTTCATAGTCGCTGCTTTTAATATCGCTATTGTTAAACAAAATTGTAATTGGCGCACCGGTTGTGTAATTATTAAAAATGCCAGTTTGTAATAATGGCTGATCTTCTTCTTTTCTAGTAGTAGTTCCAACAGCACCCGGTTTCCTTCTTTCTATTTCCTCTTTGAAATCTTCAACAGACAACGGAATTCCAGCCGGACAACCGTCTATATTTATGCCAACCATTGGACCATGAGATTCACCGAAGATTTGTACCCGAAAAAGACGACCAAATGAATTCATTATTACTTATTTTATTTTAAATACACTGCTAATATCCTTAAAAAAATTGGGATATGATTTATTGACTACCTGAGCATCTTCAATGATAACTTTGTTTGTAGATTTCAATCCCACAATAGCAGCAGACATTGCAATACGATGATCATTACATGAAGATACGTTGCCTCCTCTTATTTCACCACCTCCATGAATAATCATTAGATTATCCTGCAAATCTATCTTTACACCAAAAACAGCAAAAGTATCTTGTAAAGATTTCGCTCTATTACTCTCCTTGCCTGACAACCTATCCACGCCTTCAATAACCGAAATTCCATCACAATAGGCCGCAAGTGCCACAAGTGGAGGAAATAAATCAGGACAATGAGTGGCATCAAAATTAAAAGGCAATAATTTTTTATTTCCTATTGGCTTTTCTATTTTAATCGATTCGTCTGAGATAGATAATCGAGCACCCGTTGTGTTCAAAACTTGCAAAATTGATTTATCTGCTTGCTTAGATTGCACATTCAATCCTTTTATTTCAATACTGCCTGCCACTGCACCAGCTACTAACAAAAATGAAGCGCCACTCCAATCCCCTTCGATCGTATATTCAATAATTGAAGTAACAGGTGTAGTTGGATGAATCGTGAAATACTGATTTCCTTCATTGACGATATTATATCCAAAATGCTCAAGTATCTCCAATGTTAAATCAACATAGGGGGTACTTATTAAATTATTTACTTTAATGCGCAAAGGCTCTAGCGAAAGCTTTGCTAATGCAAATAATAAACCTGTTAAATATTGCGAACTTGAAGAACCTTCTATTTCAATATCGGTTGGCTTAATTGGGCCTTGAATAGTAATAGGAAGTTTGCCGTTGTTGGTATCAATGGATACGCCTAATAAAGGAAATATTTGTAGAAATGGATCGATAGGCCTTTGCATTAAACTACCTTTCCCAGTAATAACACTAGCAGATGATTGCATTGCAATTATTGGTGCAAACATTCTTAGCGCCAACCCGCTTTCATTACAGTTTATTATTGACGGATTTGCAAGGGGACTATGTTGAAACTGTTTTTTGCCTGTGATAAACAAATCACCATTTGACTGCTCAATAACGATTGCGCCTAACTGTTTTATTATTTCCAATGCAGTTAAATCATCCTCGCTACTCCCCTTATGATGAATAATAGTTTCGCCTTCATGCAGTAACGCAGCTGCGCAAGCACGCTGCATGCAACTTTTTGATGCAGGAGCAAAAATAATACCATCAATATTACCAGGATATATGATTGATTGCATAATTGATATATTAAGAAATCAATGTGATTTTTTCAAACCTTTGACGAAGATCTGTTAATTGAATGTCATGAATTATTCCCTTACCAATTTTTTCAAGCAAAATATAGCTGATGGAAGTATTTGCTCTCTTTTTATCCATTTTTATTAATTGCCAAATTTTTTCTTTGTCTAAATCGACAGACAATGGCAAATGATATTTCATTAATAATTTTTCAACCCTTGAAATAGCTACTTCCGAAAATCCTGTTATTTCTTTGGACAACTGCAGTGCGTATACCATACCTATGCTAATAGCATTCCCATGCGGGAGATTATAAGCAGTTTCAATGGCATGCCCAATGGTATGACCAAAATTCAACAACTTCCTGTCACCATCTTCAATTTCATCTATTTGTACAATAGATGATTTTATAAAAATATTTTTTTCTATTAACGCAGCTAATGCGATTTTATTTGATTGATAGTATTCAATCGAATGCGCTTCTAATTCTTCAAACATACTTTCATCTTTAATACAGGCATGCTTAATAATTTCAGCGAATCCATTTGCCCATTCTTGTTGCGGCAATTTATTGAGCAAATCATAATCGTATAATAAAAAATCAGGCTGCTTTGTCATGCCCACCATGTTTTTATATTTACCTACATTAATTCCATTCTTTCCGCCTATAGATGCATCTACCATTGCTAAAAGTGTAGTTGGTACAAATCCTGTTTTGATACCTCTCATATATATTCCACCAACAAATCCTGCAATATCAGTAACCACACCACCGCCAACACCAATTAGCCAGGTAGATTTATTTGCTTCTTTTTCAATAAGCTGTGCTATTACTTCGTTGATGGTTTGTTGTTGCTTGAAGAATTCGCCTGACTGAATGATAATTGTATTCCAGCCTTTAAAAAGATCAGCATAAGCATTAAACATATTTTGATCAGTTAATAATATGGCATGCTCTTGTGATACAATTTTCTCAAGAGAAGAAAACGCTATATCGAAATAAAAATTTACTTTTTTTTCAGAAAAAAACAATTCAGTCAACTTCATTTATTAATTAATTTTGTCTCCGTTGTTCATAATATTATTCTGATGGTTAATGCTTTCCAAGTGAACAGCATCTAAATATTTTATCAAAAACTCTTCACTTAAATTCAATAAGTCTTTTTTATCATGCGCTTTTTGATAAATCTCATTCCATCTTATAGTTTGAAGGATAGTTATATTGTTTGCTTTTTTATAAGC
>CANICR010000058.1 GCA_947466405.1 Chitinophagaceae bacterium
CCATTAAAGATAGCATACAAAAAACGTCAAGCCAATCGTACAATAGGATTGAAGCTTACAGCTGTACAAGTAAAAGCAATTAAAGACATTATAAAAAATCCAAAAAGAAAATTAACGTACAAACAATTAGCTACAAAATACAAAGTGAGTGAAATGACCTTGTACCGTATTAAAAGCGGAGAAAATTGGAGTAAAGTAAAATAGTTAATTCAGATTGAAAGCTCATTAGTTTAAAGGAATCGGTAACGGTTCCTTTTTATTTTATCTATAAAACCAAAAGAAAAAAGGCAACAACGAAGTCATTTTTGCTAGTTGCAAATTAGCAGATCTCATAATATTTTAAAGCGTTATTTAATTTGAATTAAACTAATAAGCGTTAGTTTTGTAAAAATCAAATAGATGGCTAGAATAGTATCGTCTAAGAACACAACAAAAAAAGAGGTAATTATAAAAAAAGCAGCAATTCTATTCAGAAAAAAAGGATTTGCAGCAAGCTCAATGAGAGAATTAGCGGAAAGCATAGGAGTGGAAGCATCAAGCTTGTATAATCATATCGGATCTAAAATTGAATTATTACAATCGATTTGTTTTAAAGTTGCCAATGATTTTACTATTCATTTAAATGAAATCGAAAACACAACATCGCCAGTTGTTTCAAAATTGGAAAATATTATTCGTTTTCATATCAATATGATGCTTAATAATTATGATGAAGTTTTTGTTGCCAATCATGAATGGAAGCAATTGGAAGAACCTTTTTTAAGTAATTTTTTAAATCAAAGAAAAATATACGAAAGCAGGTTGATAGAATTAGTGAATCAGGGTATCTTAAAAAAAGAGTTTAAAAATATTCATCCACAAGTAGCCGTTCTTACTATTCTTTCGGCAGTAAGGGGATTAGAGTTTTGGCACAGGCATAAAAAAAATGTAAAAATAAAAGAATTAGAAAGTAATATATTGGATCATTTATTAAATGGATTGATAAGGAAATAATATGGCAAATCATTTTCATAGTATTAAGATTAAAAAAGTAATAAAAGAAACGACTGATTGCATTTCTGTTGTTTTTGATATTCCAAAAGAGTTACAATCTACTTTCGAGTTTAGAGAAGGACAAAATATTACTATCAAAAAAATAATCAATGGAGAAGAAATAAGGAGATCATATTCAATCTGTAACGCACCTTATGAACAGGAGTTAAAAATTGCTATTAAGAAAGTTAACGGAGGTCTTTTTTCTTCATTTGCTAATGAGGAACTATCGAAAAATGATGTATTAGACATATTGCCGCCAACCGGAAAATTTTCTGCTCATCTTTCCACAAAAACCAATCCAAATTATCTTGCAATAGCTGCGGGTAGTGGAATTACACCAATTATTTCTATCATTAAACATACGCTGCATGAACAACCAAACAGTAAATTCACCTTGGTGTATGGAAATAAAAATCGGCAGTCAATCATTTTTTTCGAAGAGCTAGAAAATTTGAAGAATAAGTATATGGATCGTTTTACTTTTATTAATGTATTGAGTAAAGAAAAAACAGATACGGACATTGTATATGGAAGAATAGATGAACATAAATTATCCGAATTAAATAAATTAATTGACTATAAAATATTTGATGAAGCCTATTTATGTGGTCCGTCCGAAATGATTTTTTCTTCCGTTGATTATCTAGCAAAAATGGGGATGGATAAAAACAGCATTCGTTTTGAATTATTCAATACACCCGGACAAATAACAAAATCACCTATAGCTATTGCCGAAAAAGAAAACAACAACGGTCCTACAAGTAATGTTTCGATTAAATTAGATGGTCGTACATTTTCATTCAATCTCGATTACAATGGTATTAATATTTTAGATGCTGCATTGCAACAAGGAGCTGATTTGCCTTATGCTTGTAAAGGAGGCGTTTGCTGTACCTGCCGCGCAAAACTTATCAATGGCAATGTGAAAATGGATGTTAATTATGCATTAGAGCAAGAAGAAATAGAACAAGGCTTTATTCTCACCTGTCAATCTCACCCAGTTACAGAGAATGTGATTATTGATTTTGATGTGAAATAACTTAATTCCAATAGATACAACCCATTAGTCTTGCTAATGCTATTTTAGATACACAGAGTTGATAATCGTTTTGTAATTGAGCGTAATAAGCTTTTTGAATATTTGTAGCAGCCATATTTATATCAAGATAAGTCGCTACGCCATTTTTATATCGACTAGATGTGATTTCTTCTGCCATTTTTGCCGCATCAATTTGGCTCTCTATATTTTTTCTTTTTTCTTTACTGTATTTAATATCGATCATTACTTGTTCAATATCTTTTTTATTATTGTTGATTAAACTTATTTTCGACAATTCACTTTGCTTAATAATTGTTTCCTGTACTTTTATTTGCTGTTTTATTTTTCCAAAGCCATATAGTGGTAAATATAAAGACACGCCGCCCATATAATTAAATCTCAAATCATTTACCTCAGGCACATAACCATTTTTAATTCCTGAATTAGCATGTAAAGAAATTAACGGATTGTTATTTTGTTTTATCCGCTGCAGGTCCTTTTTTGTTAAATCGATTTTATCCTGCGACAACCAAAATAAAGGATTGTTTTTTATTGAAAAACTTTCGGAGGCAGGGATCTCTTCCATCTCGAAATCAAATTCATTTCCGCTGCTAATATTTAACCCAGTAGTAAATATCAATAGGCTGATTTGTTTTTCAAGTAAGTTTTGCAAATCAATTCTTTTATTTTCTTCTTGATCTTTACTTGCCTGCAAATTCAATACATCTATTTTCAAGGCGTCTCCATTTTTAAATTTATTTTCTGCAATTTTTATATTTTCTTTGAAATAATTAATAATACTATCCTGTATGGCAAGGCTTTTTTGAAAATAAACGATACTATAATAAATCATAGCCACTTGATTTGCTAGTTCTGTTTTAACAAATTGAGTATTGTGTTTAGCATATTCTAATTCTATTTTTTCTCCCTCTATTACTGATCGTAACTTCCCAAAATCAAGTAAGGTATAATTAGTGCTGACTCCGCCTGCAATGTTATTTATCGGTGCAAATTGAATTTCATTTCCATTAATAGGAAAAGAAATCTTTGGCATCATATAATTATAGGAAGTATTTAAATTAATATCCGGTCTTTTATTTAACTCCGTTAATCGTATTTTTTCCTTGGCAGCTATTTCAGCATTTTCTACTTCTTTTACTTTGGAAAAATATACAAATGATTCATTAATTAATTTTTTAAGGGACGCGTTTGTGGTTGCTTGCGCAAAAATATTTACTGTAGAAATGCACACCAATACAATAACTAATAATTTTTTCATTTTTTACTTTTTTATATTAATGAGATTCTGCTGTAGCTTTCATTAAAACGGATGTTTCGGCAACTGTTTTTTTCTTTACCCTTAAAAAAACCACTAACGGAATTACCAATAAAAAGAAAACACCAATCATTCGAAACGAATCTAAATAACTTAAATAATAGGCTTGTCGATCTACCGTGCTGTTTAATGAAGCATACGCTTTTGTTGTTGCTCCTGCTATATCTCCTGTTTTTGAAATAACGCCTTGAGAAATAGAATTAATTCTTTCGTTTAATAGCGATGAACCAGTTGGCATGGCACTTACTAAATCGCTGCGATGTTGAGCATATCTTGATGCTACAAAATTATTTGAAATGGCAATTCCAAAAGCACCACCTAATTGCCGTATCATATTATTTAAAGAGATTGCGGTCGGATAATCTTTGGGTTCCAATCCTGCAACAGCTTGATTGATTAATGGTAATTGACACATGGAAATACCAATTGCCCTTATTAATAATGGTACAAAGAAATCAGCGCTTCCTACATCTAAACTAACGCTTGCACTCATAAATGCATATACGCTGAATAAAATAAATCCAATAAAAATTAATGGAATAGGAGACAATCCCTTACTCATCATTTTTCCAATAATGGGCATTAGAATAACGGCTCCCATGGTAGGTAACAAAAGAGAAGACCCGGTTTCATAGGCACTAAATCCTAATACCCGCTGAGTCAACACTGGATAAAGAAATACAGAGGTAAATAAACCAAACCCAGCTACAAAAGTAAATATGGTGGTGAACGCAAGGTTTTTATTACCTAACAATTTTAAATTAACGGCAGGCTGTTTAATATTAAGTTCGTAAATAATAAATGTTATCAATCCAATAGCTGCAACAGCCGAACAAATTCTTATCGATTCACTATTTAACCATTCTTCAGCTTGCCCTCTTTCTAATACGTATTGTAAACAGCCAATGCCCGCCATTAATAACAATATACCTGTATAATCAATTTTTATATTCGCTTTGTTTTCTCCTTCTTTTGGTTTTTTATCAACAAAATAAAAAGTTAATAGAGTTGCCACTATACCAACAGGAATGTTGATCATAAATATCAAAGGCCAAGAAGCATGATCAATAATATAACCACCAAGCGTAGGTCCTAATGTTGGCCCTAATACCAGCCCCATTCCAAATAATCCTGCAGCAATAGGCCTGTCTTTTGGTTCAAATGCATCAAATAAAATAGCTTGTGAAGTTGATAAAAGCGCACCACCTCCAATTCCTTGTACAAAGCGCCAAGCTATTAATTCAAATAAAGTATCTGATTGGCCACACATATAAGATGCCACCGTGAAGATGATCATCGATACGATATAATAGTTTTTTCTGCCAAAATATTCTGCTAAAAATCCCGTCAATGGAATAATGATAACATTAGCAATGGCATATGAAGTAATTACCCAACTTACATCTTCTATATTAACACCCAAGCTGCCACTCATTTCACTTAAACCCACATTTACAATAGACACATCTATTAATTCCATTACTGCTGCAGTAACGGTAGTTAATACTATGATAGCCCTGGCAATACCTTTAGGAGTCATAGGACTTATTTTATGGCGGCGCTCACAAAAACACTTAACCCTGCACGTAAGTAAGGCCTGTATTTTTCAAGGTCATTAATTTTTATTTTAACAGGAATGCGTTGAGTCACTTTTACAAAATTACCGCTGGAATTATCTGGTGGCAATAAGGCAAATTTTGCACCAGTTGCATCACTGATACTTTCTATGGTTCCAGTAATTTTTTCATTAGGAAAAGCATCTATACGCAATTCAACAACTTTTCCGTTGTAAAGATTTTTAATTTGGTTTTCTTTAAAATTAGCGGTAACCCAATAGATACTATCGTTTACGATTGAAAATAATGGGGTACCCATTTGTACAAACTGCCCTAACGTAATATTTTTCTTCCCAATTTTTCCGGAAACAGGTGCAAATATTTTAGTGTAACTTATTTTTAATTTTATTTCTTCGATTTTAGCTTTTTTTACCTGAAGGAAGGCTTCATTTTTTTTCACCATGGATTCAAGTACAGGTATTTTACTTTGAGCCGTTGTTAATTCATTTTCATTATTTTGAAATAATTTTTGCGATGACTCATAATTATATTTACTGTCATCAAATTGTTTTTGTGTTATAGCATTATCAGCCAGCAAATGTTTATTCCTTACATAATCGTTCAGGGCCTGCTGTACTTTAACGTTACTTACTTCAATATTTCCCCGATTTACAGACAAAGAGGTAATTGCATTTTGAAGCATTGCTTTAGCATTCAAAATATCTGCCGCTGCCTGAATCGAATCTGCCTCCATTTCCACTAATTGATGTTGCAGCTCCTCATCGTCTAACTCTATTATATATTGCCCTGTTTGAACGCTATCGAAATCGCCAATCATTAATGACTTTACATATCCAGACGTTCGAGGTAAAATAGGTACTATTTGTGTTTCAATTTGAGCATTGTCAGTTGTTTCATGAGAAAGATTATAAGCAACCCTTTTGTAACCAAAGAAAAATGCGATTAATAATATAGTTACAAATACAATTTTTTTAACGGGAGCTTTCTTTTTTTCTATCGATTCTGACATGTTTGATTTTTTGAAAGTAAATATTGGAAATAAAAATAATAACGATGTTGCATTTAAGGGTGCAATATCGTTTATAAATCAATAGTAATAATACCAAACAAGAAGATTTGTTAATAAATTAATAAAAGCAATATTCCATTAAGGCTTTTTTAATATCGCTTCACAGCTTTGATAACCCATTTGTGCCGTTTTATTATTTGGCTCAATTTGTAATACTTTATATAAAGCATCATGAGCTAATTGATATTTTCCAATGGCATAATACATGCCGGCTGCATGATACCATACTTGAGCAGATATTGTATCATTTGCTGTAGCATATTTTGTAGCCTTTCCAAAATAATAAAGTGAAGAATCGTAATTTTTAAGTTGATTTGTATTAATCCCTTTGTTCATATAATAATTGGCTAAATAACGTTCATACTCGATCAGTTTAGGATGGCTGGGACTTACTTCTTTTAGCTTTGCCCAATATTCTTCTGCCTTTGTAATTTTTCCTAAACGATCATAACAAACACCGATATTAATTAAGGCCTTATCAAATTCTGGAAATAATTCAAGTGATTTTGAATATCCCTTTATCGCTAAATGAAGTAAACTGTCTCTTGATGAAATTGATAATCTACTTTGTTCAGCTTTTATTAAATAATAATTAGCAATACCATCATTAGCCCTGATACTGTTTTTGATTTTTGGATAATCTGCCATATTCAAAGTATCCATATCCTTCCAGTCTTTATTTCTGCTGATTACTTCCCAAGAACAGAAAAAGCAAATCGGTACTATTAGTATAACAACAGCTATTTTTTTATTAAAGCCCCACTTCTCTTTAAGATATAGTAATAATTTATTGCCGGCGTATATGATCGCAATACAAAAAAACACAGAAGGAACAAACAAAAGCCTTTCTCCTATAGTTACTGCAAGTTCAATAAATAAATTTGTAGCCAAGGAAAAAGTAATGAAAAACAACAATATACAAAATGAGAAAATGTTTTTTTTCTTGAACGATTTAATAGCAAAAAAGGTCATTAACCCATAGATTAAAAAAGAAAGCCAAACCATTGGATTCGTTCCATCAACATAAGGTATTTGATTATAAGAATAGTCGTATCTCAATGGATAGGGAACAAATAATAGGATAAGGTATTTTAAAAGGATTAAAATTTTTGTAAAAAATGCTTCATACCCCATAGCATATAAAAAAGGATAGTTAATGATAATTAAACTACCAGTATTATCCACCGGAGCAAAATTAATGGGCAATATTGAAAATCGTATAATCGAATAAATAACAGAGGTTAATAAAAACCAACCAGTAAGGATTTTTATCTTTTTCCAAGAAATATTTTCAAAGAAGTATAAAAAAATCGGAACGCCAAATAAAAATGTAATGGCACTTTCTTTTGACAATAATGCCAAAAAGAAAAAAACCAAAGATAACAGTAGTGTTCTTTTCTTTGAAGAAATAACATAATTAAAAAGAAGATGAAGAGAACAAATGATAAAAAGCAAACTAAAAATTTCGTCTCTACTTTTTATATTTGCAACTACTTCTGTGTGAATTGGGTGTATAGCAAAAAGTAATGCTGTAAAAAAAGCAAGCCACTGATCCTTTAATACATGTTTTGATAAGAAAAAAAACAATAAGATTGTTGTAATAGTATAGAGTAGAATATTTATTAAATGACTGGTTGAAGGATGATTACTTCCCCACATGCCAACTTCTAATGAATACGAAATCAAGGGAATTGGTCGCCAAGGACTTAATGCGCTTTCGCTGGGTGTGTGGATATATCCGTATAAGTAATCCTTGGTTAAATGCTCTTGAATTCCGGAAAATCCTTTTTGAGTATTTGTATTTTCGGTGATTACCATTACATCATCTAAGCAATATCCATTATTATAGGTATTAGCATATAAGCCAATACAGACAATTGCTAAAAATATCATTAATGGTAACGTGTAAGACCTTTTCATATCTAACTTATTTCCAACGACTTGTAAAAAAAGAGGCTTCTTCATGTATGTTTTTTATTTGCAAAATCGCCATCAAAACGGCTTTGTTGCAATATAATAAATGGATGCACGAAAATCAAAATAACATACACGTTTATTTATTTCAATGTTTTTACTACTAAAAATTTATTAGCTTGTTTGTGTTAAAGATCTATCAACATTAGATTCAATCCGACTACTCTAAATGAATAAAACAGATAATAACGAAAATATTGGTCAATTCGATGCTTTTTTTGAATGCGCCTCCATGGGAATTTTGATTGCAAATAAAAGTGGTCAAATCATTTCTGCCAATCCTTTTTTAATAAAACTATTCGGCTACCAACAAGGAGAGTTGAAATCTCAGCAAGTAGACTTGCTGATTCCAAACAGATTTCATCAAAATCATAAATTGCATATGAATGGGTTTGCGAAAAAGCCTATTAGCAGACCCATGGGATTGGGCATGAGTTTGTATGGTATTAAAAAAAATAAAGAAGAGTTTCCTGTTGAAATAAGCCTAAGTAATTATCTCTTAAATAATGAAGAATATATTGTTGCTTTCATTAGTGATGCTACTGAAAAAGTAATAGAAACAAAAAAACTTAAGAAAAGCAATGAAATGCTTCAAGCGTCGAATGATAATTTCTATAAAGAAATAGTTGCACATTATAAAGAAAAAGAAGCCGTTAATAAAAAACTTGAGGAAGTATTATCTTATCAAGATGCTATTTTAAACAATATGTCTGTGATGTTGTTTGTGATGAACAAAAATGGCTTAATCACTTTTTCAAATAAAATTTGTGATTTAACAACAGGATATACAAGAGAAGAACTGATAAACCAAAAAAGTCCATTAATCTTTCTTGATAAACAAGAGCTTGATAGTTGCAGAAGTTTTGTATCTCAAAATTTTGGCTTAACCATAAAAGAGGATATCGAGTTGCTTAATCTAATGGTGGAAAAAAATTTAATTAGGGAAAAAGAATGTACAATTATTAATAAAAATGGAACACTCAGTCACACACTTCTCACAATAAATCCAATAAAAGATAATAATAACGAGCTAAATGGATATTTAGGTATTGCTTTTGATATCAGTAAAATCAAAGAGGCTGAAGAGGTGCAAAAAACAGCATTAAAAAAAGAAAAAGAATTAGGGCTTTTAAAAAGCAGATTCATTTCAATTGCATCCCATGAGTTTAAAACGCCTTTAAGTACAATTCTTTCCTCTGCTTTCTTAGCTAAAAATTATACTCAAACAGAAGAACAATCTAAACGAAATAAACACCTGCATAGAATTACTACTTCAGTTAATTTATTAACAGACATATTAAACGAATTTTTAAATGTTGGAAAAATTGAAGAAGGAAAGATATTTATAAAATTTGAATCATTTGATTTAATAGCTCTTGCAGAAGACTTGATAAAGTACCTGAGTGTTAATATGAAGAGAGGTCAGAATATACGTTTTAATAAATTGGGAGAAAGGCATGTTCATTTAGATATTAATTTGATCAGAAATATTTTAATCAATTTACTATCTAATGCGATAAAATATTCTTCTGAGAATTCTGAACTAGAACTATTGATAAGCAATGACAAAAATGATATAACCATATCTGTTAAAGATCATGGTATTGGCATACCAAAAGAAGATCTTCAACACTTGATGGAAAGATTTTTCCGAAGTTCTAATGTGTCAAATATTCCTGGAACAGGACTTGGCTTACACATTGTTAATAGATATGTAGAAGAATTAAAAGGAACTATCAACATTGAAAGCGAAATTAATAACGGCACAACTGTAACAATAAAATTACCCAATAATCATTCCTTCAAAAACGCCTAATTAAAATTATTTAAAAACTAAAAAATCAACCACATGAAAACAGTACTATTAATTGAAGACAATGATGAAATTAGAGAAAACACAGCAGAGATTTTAGAGCTGGCGATGTACAATGTATTTACCGCCTCCAATGGAAAAGAAGGAGTGGAAAAAGCAATCGACGTTAAGCCTGATTTAATAATTTGCGATATTATGATGCCGATATTAGACGGCTATGGTGTTTTGCATACCATTCAAAAAAATGAAAGCATCAAAAATACACCATTTATTTTTCTAACTGCAAAAGAATCAAAAGCAGATTTCAGAAAAGGGATGGAATTAGGAGCAGATGATTATATCACAAAGCCATTTGACGGAACAGAGTTGTTAAATGCAATTGACAGAAGATTGAAAAAAATAGACTCCCTTAAAAAAGAATATACTTCAGATCTTAATGGAATTAATCAACTGCAACAGGATATACATATTGGTGATCCTATAAAAGCTTTAGTAGAACATAGGAGTATTAATAAGTACAAAAAGAAGCAAGTAATTTATACAGAAGGCAACCACCCTATTCAATTATATTATGTACTAAAAGGAAAAGTAAAAACGTTTAAATCCAATGATGACGGAAAAGAACTGGTTACAGATTTACATTCGGCCGGAGATTTTCTGGGACATATCGCTTTGTTGCAAGGAGGTTTGTATAGAGAAACGGCAGAAGCAATCGATGAATGTGAATTAGCTATTATTCCTAAAAAAGAATTTGAAGATCTCTTGATGAACAGTAGAGAAGTAGCTCATAAATTTATAAGCCTATTGGCTAAAAATATTGCTGATAAAGAACATCACTTATTAAGCTTGGCTTATAACTCTTTAAGAAAAAAAGTAGCAGACGCACTTGTTGTTTTAAAAAATAAATACAAAACTTCGGATATAGATAATTTTAAGATAGATATTAGCAGAGAAAATCTTGCAACTATTGCAGGAACCGCAACAGAGTCATTGATTCGTACCTTAAGTGATTTCAAAAGTGAGAAAATTATTGATATCAAGGATGGCTATATTACAATAACCAATGATAAAAAATTAGAAGGAATGATAAATTAGAATCAATAAAAATTAAAATTGACAAATTGCCGTGTAGAAATCAAACTTTAATTTATTAAAATTAGTTTCAATTTTTTTAATCTCATTGCGAATATTTATGTGTGAATTTATAACACCTTCACTCATGTTAGTTTCGTCTTCATTTGAA
>CANICR010000059.1 GCA_947466405.1 Chitinophagaceae bacterium
AGAAAATATTTTACAGAGTCAAGCTCATTGCAGAATGGCCTGTACGGATGGATTAATGCCCTATTTAGTTCCAGTCAGTTATGCTTACGATGGTAAATATATTTATTGCCAATCCAAAGAAGGAAAAAAAATAAATATATTAAGAAAGAACCCTAATGTTTGTGTACAAGTTGAAACAATGAGCGGTATGAACAACTGGCAAAGTGTTATTGTATATGGTACATTTGAAGAACTAGAGAATGAAGATGCAATAAAAGCAAGGGAATTTCTTTTTAGCAATGTACTTACGCTAATGACTAGTGCTGCAATTCATTCATTTCAGCATGATACTACAAATGAATCAGACGACAATAACAGAATAAAAGATATTATGTTTAGAATTAAAATCAATGAAGTAACCGGCCGCTATGAAAAATAAATATCCTAAAAAGATATTGAAATAATCACTTGATTTTATAACTTCATTGAATAAATATATTTTCACCAATTTTATTCAATAACTACTTCCATAATAAAGATGAAATCACTTTTCACTATACTCATTATTATTTTTAGTCAGTTTGTTTATGCCCAGCAAAAAGACAGCCTTTTATCTTATCCTATAGCTGTAAGATTTCAAAGTATTTGCTGTGGTGTACCAGATGAAACTCCATTAAGAAAAATGGTTCTGTCATTCAAAAAAAAGAATCGTTTAAAACATATTGCTTCCTATCATATAGGCCCGTTGGGCAGAGAAGGAGAATACATAGTAGGATTCCCTCTTAATGAAATGACGCAAAAACAAAAAAAGAATTTTATAAAAAAAATTAAAATAACAGTCCCGAAACTTAAAGACAAAGGAAAAGCTATCTACGAAGAGCCATTTTCTGTTTCTACCCAAAACTTACCTTCTAATTTAAGCATAGAAAGAATTGATTTTTAATTATCCCAATCTATTACATCAACCTGCAAAAATGAAAAACTTTCTACAAGACCGCCCAACAAAAGTGTTTACATTCATGGCCGCTTTTTTTGTTGCCAATGCATTAATTGCTGAATGTATCGGAGGAAAAATATTTTCTCTAGAAAAAGTACTAGGCATTGCTCCTGCAAATTTCACTTTGTTTGGAGAATCTAATTTAAGCTTTTCATTAACCTGCGGTGTTTTATTATGGCCCATTGAATTCATTATGACTGATATAGTGAATGAATATTTTGGTCCAAAGGCAGTAAGGAGAATATCTTATATCGCAGTAGGTCTCATTTCTTATGCATTTTTAATGTTTTATCTTGCAATAAAAGCAACCCCACCTGATTGGTGGATTACTTCCGGCGAAGCTAATCATATAACTAACATGCAAGATGCTTTTTCAGGCATATTTGGACAAGGCATGTGGATTATCTTGGGCAGTTTAATGGCTTTTCTTGTTAGTCAAATTATTGATGTTACAGTTTTCCACAAAATAAAAAAAATAACAGGTGAAAAATGGATTTGGCTCCGAGCTACAGGATCTACTTTAATATCTCAATTAGTAGATAGCTTTATTGTATTATTTATTGCATTCAAACTCGGCAATAACTGGACATGGCAAAAAGTGCTAGCCATTTGCTTGATGAACTACATGTATAAATTCACCATGGCAATTGTATTGACGCCTTTAATATATTTTATCGAGAAAAAGATTGAAAATTATGTAGGTAAAGACATTGCAAAAAAAATGAAAAAATCAGCAATGGGTCAAGAAGAAGATGCGTTTATGAATATCCCAACCGCCGGCTAAACAAATTAGTTCTACATGAAAAAATAAACTACTTGAATAATAAAGAAAACCGCACTAATTATTTTCATCCAGGAAGGAACCTGAATAGCCATTTTAAAAATCCCACTAATACCACAAAATAATATAAAAATAAAGTTAACCAATATAGCTCCATACCCCAAAACAACTATCGTACTCTCTAATGGCTGAAATTTTATTCCATTGGTACTATTTGAATTTGCATAAGATGCACCAAACTCAACAAAACGAAGCACTACAGAAATAAGAAAACAAACATTGCAAATAAAAACAAATTTTGAAAAAAATTTCATACTAGTTATTTATTACAAATTATCAATTCGTTCCAGGCAACATAGGTACAAATGAAAAATCACTAAACACTTCTTCCTCACAACTTCCATCTCCCAATTTCGTTATTCTGATCATTTTATGATGTTCGTCTTCTGCCAATGGTATTACCAAAATGCCTCCAGGCTTTAATTGTTCTATAAGTTTAGGGGGTACAAATGGAGCACCGCAGGTTATAATTATTTTATCAAATGGCGCATAAGTTGGGAGACCTTCAAAACCATCACCAAAGAAAAACCTTAATTTGGAAGGCGGATATTCTTTGGTGAGTAAATATTTTTTAGTTTTATCATACAATTTCTTTTGCCTTTCTATGGTAACTACTTTAGCACCCATAGCTGCTAGTACTGTTGCCTGATACATACTTCCTGTACCTACTTCCATCACTTTATCATTTGGCTTTATCTTTAACAACTGCGTTTGGAATGCCACTGTGTATGGCTGAGATATTGTTTGTTCAGCTTCTATTGAAAAAGCCCTATCCTCATAAGCAATATCATCTAATGCTGTATCTAAAAAAAAATGCCTAGGCACCCTATCAATTGCATCAAGCACAGTTTCATCTGTAATACCTTTACCCTTTAAATGATCAACCAATTTTTTCCTAAGGCCTTTATGCCTGTACGTATCTTCGCATTTCCTCATAAAAACTCAATAAATTATATTAACATTCTTGATCAGCTTAATTTCATCTCCTGTATTATCCTGTCAATTTTCTGATCCATTTCTTTTTCAGCATTTTCGAATTCATCAATAGATTGAATTTTCTTATTAACACTGAAATAAAATTTTATTTTTGGCTCAGTTCCACTTGGCCTTGCAGAAATTACCGATCCGTCTGACAATATAAATTGCAACACATTGCTTTTAGGCAAATCGATAACCCATTCATTGCCGTTTAATAAATTTTTCCCTTTTTGCAATTGATAATCGAGCAATTGTGTAACAGCAATAGCATCCAATGTTTTGTATGGATTACTTCTGTACTGTTCCATCATTTTATTTATTTCAGCAGCTCCGTTCATCCCTTTTTTGGTAATACTCACTAAACTTTCTTTGTATAGTCCGAACTGCAAATACAAGTCAATCAACTTATCATACAAACTTCTTCCTTTACTTTTTTCATAAGCCGCCATTTCACATAAAATAGAAACTGCACTAACAGAATCTTTATCCCTTATTTCATTTCCAATCATCAAACCAAAACTTTCTTCCCCTCCAACTATGTAATTCTCTTTCCCTTCTTTTTCTTTTATCAAAGCAGCAATCCACTTAAATCCAGTTAGTACATTATAGCAGGCCACTCTATTTTCTTTAGCTATAACATCAATCATATTGGTGGTTACAATTGTTTTGATAACCATATCATTTGATTTAGCAATACCTTTTTCTTTCCTTGCCTCCATCATGTAATTAAAAGCCAACAGCGCTGTTTGATTACCATTTAACAACACCCATTCTCCTTTATTATTCTTCACCCCAACCCCTACCCGATCTGCATCTGGATCTGTACCTAATAAAATATCTGCATTTAATGCTTCCGCCTGCTTCAACCCTATACTCATCGTTTCGGTTTCTTCCGGATTTGGATATACCACGGTTGGGAAATTTCCATCAGGTACACTTTGTTCTTTAACAATATGTACATTATCAAAACCTAAACGACTTAATGCTTGTGGAACCAACATTATACCTGAACCATGAATGGGGGTATACACAATTTTTAAATCATGCTGGGCTTTACACACTTCAGGGTAAATACTCAATCCTTGCACCATATTCAAATAGAGATTATCAATTTCTTTACCAATGATAACAATATTATTTTCCCCGCCACTCCACATCACTTCATCCACAGAACCAATTTTTTCAACTTCAAGAATTACATTTTTATCATGAGGAGGTACCATTTGAGCACCATCGTCCCAATATGCTTTATAACCATTATACTCTTTAGGATTGTGACTAGCAGTACAAACTACACCTCCTTGGCATTTCAAATGACGAATAGTAAAACTAATTTCTGGTGTTGGTCTCAAACTTTCAAATAAATAAACTTTAATTCCATTGGCTGCAAAAACATTGGCTGTTATCTCTGCAAATTCTCTGCTATTGTTTCTACAATCGTGACCAATAGCTACGCTAATCTCTCCTTTAAAACATTTTTTCAAATAATTCGCATAACCTTGAGTAGCCATTCCTACAGTATACTTATTCATTCTATTAGTACCTACGCCCATAATTCCCCTTAATCCACCGGTGCCGAATTCAAGATTTTTATAAAAAGCATCTGCTAAATCATCCGGATTATTTACTTGTAAATCACGGATAGATTTTTTTGTTGCCTCATCATAATTTCCTGATAACCAAATCTCAACTTTCGCTTGAATATTATTTTCCATACAATTCAATTTAATATCTTCAAAAATATATCATTCAGCATTTAAATAAGCACTTTACTTGTAAATTTGTTATTATTATTTATTCAAGTCCTTATTTACAAAGAAATCTATTTTGACTAAAAAAGTATTACTTCTGTTTTCTGTACTATTTATGTTAACAATAATTTCTTATGCACAAGAGAAGTTGGCCTCCAATAAAATACCGATTTCTGCATATGACAAAAAAAAGGCTACCAAGATTGCCGCTATTAATATAGGACTATATGGAGGAAGCATGATTGCCTTATACAATGCTTGGTACAAAAACTATCCTCAAAGTAAATTTCATACATTCAACGACATTTCTGAATGGCAGCAGATGGATAAAATTGGCCACGCATTTAGTGCTTATACAATGAGTCAATATAATATGGATTTATGGCGAAATGCCGGATTGGAAAGAAAAAAAAGAATATGGCTCGGTGGACTAACAGGGGCAACCTATCAAACAATAATAGAAGTGCTAGATGGTTTCAGTTCCGAATGGGGCTGGAGCTGGGGAGATATCGCTGCCAATATAATAGGCAGTAGCTTATTTATTTCACAAGAGTTGGCTTGGGATGAGCAACGAATATCCTTAAAAACTTCTTTTCATAAAAAAGTGTATGATGATAATGAACTAAACAAACGCAGTAACGACTTGTTTGGAAAATCATTAGCAGAAAGATCATTAAAGGATTACAATGGACAAACCTATTGGCTAAGCGCCAACATCCATTCATTCTTTCCTTCATTACATTCCCCAAAGTGGCTACAAATATCAATTGGCACAGGTGCGGAAGGAATGTTTGGCGCTACAGAAAATATCGCGTATGATAAAAACGGATTGTTAACTTTTGATAAACCTGGAATAAAAAGATTTAGGCAATGGTATTTGGCTCCTGATATAAATCTTACAAAAATAAAAACAAATAAAAAAGGGTTAAAGACCGCTTTCTATATTTTAAATTGCCTCAAATTCCCCACCCCCTCCTTGGAATTTTCTAATTCAAAAATTAAATTTAATTGGATTCACTTTTAAACAAAAAATAAAGGCCAATTACTTAACTTAGCTTTTCATAAATTCAGGCTATGTCATATTTTCCACAAATTATATTTACTCTTCTTTTATGCTTTGCAATTTGGCTATTTGCCAAAAATATGTTGCAAATAAAAAAGAATATACTACTAGGAAGAGAGGAGGACTTGTCAGACAATCCAGGTTTGAGATGGAAAAATCTGATACTATTGGCATTAGGTCAAAAGAAAATGTTTAGAAACCCAATGGTAGCAATATTGCACCTAATTATTTATGCAGGTTTTATCATCATCAACATAGAAGTTGTTGAAATTGTTTTGGATGGTATAATAGGCACACACCGGATTTTTTTAAACTCATTGGGAGATTTTTATACTTTCCTTATCAATTTCTTTGAGATACTTGCCATCGGAGTAATTGCAGGTTGTGTTATTTTTCTTGCAAGAAGAAATATGCTTAAACTAAAAAGATTTGTAAGTAAAGATTTAAACGGATGGCCTAGAAGCGATGCTAATTTTATTTTAGTTACAGAAATCATTCTCATGAGCTTGTTTCTTACCATGAATGCTACAGATCGGGCTTTACAAATTCAAGGACATACTCATTATCACGTCACGGGCAACTTTCTCATTTCCGGATTTCTGCAGCCTTATTTTAATAGCTTTTCAATTTCGCAATTATTACTCATTGAACGAACTTGTTGGTGGGCGCATATCATCGGCATTTTTGCATTTTTAAATTATTTACCATACAGCAAACATCTTCATATTCTTCTTGCTTTTCCAAATGCTTATTACTCAAGATTAAATCCAATGGGGATGATGGATAATATGGAGAACGTTCAAAATGAAGTGAAATATATGATGCAGCCTGAATTAGCTCCTCCTTCCGACGGCCAATTGATGAAATTCGGCGCAAAAGACATCATGGATTTAAGCTGGAAAAGTTTATTGGATGCTTACAGCTGTACTGAATGTGGAAGATGCTCTGCTGCCTGCCCTGCTAACCAAACAGGCAAATTGCTGAGCCCAAGAAAAATAATGATGGACACCAGAGACCGACTAGAAGAAGTAGGAAAAAATATACAAAAGAATGGGACCTTTCAGACTGATGGTAAATCCCTGATTAACGATTATATTTCAATAGAAGAATTACGTGCCTGTACTACTTGCAATGCTTGTGTACAAGAATGTCCTGTAAGTATTAATCCGCTGGATATCATTATTGAACTTCGCAGAAGTTTGATAATGGAAGAAAGTAATGCTCCTCAGGAATGGAATGCGATGTTTAGTAATATTGAAAATAACTTTGCCCCTTGGAAACTTAGTCCGGATGACAGAGATAAATGGGCACAGGAAATGAATAACTAAATTATTTTTGTTCTTTATTTTCAGGATGAATTAATTTATTCACCGCATCTTTATTTTTTATCAATTTAATAAATTGAATAAGTGCTGTTATCAAAAAGACAAATCCAACAAACCAATTGATATAATGGTCGCCATTTAGAATTTTACTAATCAACCATTTGCCGCCAAAAATAAATACAGCATTGCCTAATAATGTACCAACGCCAATTCCAAGAATATATGAATTGTATTGAGCATTGACAGGCTGTAAGATTTTTTTTGTCATGAGCATTGCACTCCAGCCAAACCAAAATGGAATTTGAACAGGATTGATTGCACACATCAACATACCTAGAAAAAAACGAGGCATGTGATTATTGAGCATAATATTTTTAGCAGATCCATCAGCTTTTGCTGCTGCGATAAAACTACCAATTGCCAATGCAATAATAATTCCGAGAGTAACCCACTCCATAAACCTCATTAAGGTTGCTTTTTTTCTTACCCAGTCAATACCAACAAGGGATACTCTAACGTAAATCATTTCCACCAATAAAGATCCGAAAGAAAAATACATGGCATATTGAATACTTTCCTGAATACCAATTTGCATGGCAGCTACGTTTAACGTACCCAAAGGAAGAGATCCTAAAAAACTGATTAATAATCCCCAGAAAAAAACTTTTCCGAATTGCACCATACACCAAAGATAAGCTCGTTTCACATATTGATAGTATGAGTAAAATTAAATATCGAGCAGGATTTATATTATTTCCTTATCTGCTATGCGCATTTTTTCAAACAGCTTATTTGTTTTATTTAAAAAATAATACCCTTTTAAAAATGGCCATGGCTTAACTCCCTTTTTTCTATTATAAGTGCAAATAATATTTAAATCATACCAATGGCTGAGTATTTCCTTATAGGCATTCATCAATGTATAACCCGTATCATAAAAATGATTTGGCTCAGCACCACAACCATTGTATTCTAATATGGAAAAATTTTTGCCCTCTTTTAAATCATTGATGCTATTACACATGATATCATATCTTCCATAATAAAAATCATCCACCTGTATACTTATTTCATCAAAAACATTAATTAATTGTTGATCAATATGATTTTTTAAATCAATAAACTGCGCTCCGCGATTATGGTTTGCAGCATAACTAAGCTGATATACTTCTCCTGATTTAAAGATATCATTCCATTTTTCATGATGTTTCATAAAAAGCTCTTTCATCCGTTTAGATGCTTTGGGATGTAAGGAGATTAATTCAGCCAAGGTACTTTTGCCGTTGCCCACAACTTGCAATGGAATTTTATGTAAAAATCCTGTGATTTTACCTGTAGTAGATTTTGGATGACGGATATAAAATACGCTTACCTCCATTGGGTATTTTATCATTTCCTGAAGTATGTATTCTACCGGTACAGCTACATGATATTTTTGTAACTGATCTAAGTTGTCAATTTTTCTGAATAGAATGCCCTGGCCACCAACATCTGGTTTCACAATAAAAGGATACGAGATACCTGCTAATTGGATTTGCTGAAGTACATCATAAATATTGTCCCCTGGCGATACATTCAAGGTAATTGGATATAATTTCTTTTCTAATAAATCATACATTTCCCTCTTTGGCTCACCTTCCATACCTCCAAATGTAATTTTAGGATTACTGGACGTAAAAAACCATACAGATCGGGATTTAATAACATAATAAATCCATATGGGGACCAATGGAGCATATATTAACTTAAAAGGCCAAGACTCCCAATTGGTTATTTTATGTAAAATTTTCTTCAACTCATCAATTTTTCCAAAATTAATTGCAATAACACAAACATCAATGATTATTTCTTATTTACTTTGTTGAATAAATTATTAAGTATGCATGTTCCAACAATGTCCGAATTTTTAGCAAGTGGCGAAAAGCCGGAAATATTGTTTTGGGTAGGCTGTGCAGGAAGTTTTGATCAGCGTGCACAAAAAATAACAAAAGCATTTGTTTCTATATTACACAAGGTGGGAATTAAATATGCCATTCTTGGCAAAGAAGAAATGTGCACAGGGGATCCAGCAAGAAGAGCTGGAAATGAATTTATGTTTCAAATGATGGCCTATCAAAATATCCAAATATTAAATGGATACAATATTAAAAAAATTGTCACCGCCTGCCCTCATTGTTTTAATGTGATAAAAAATGAATACCCAATATTAGGGGGTAATTATGAAGTTATTCATCATGCTAGTTTTTTACAACAATTAATTGATGAAGGAAAAATAACAATGAAAGAGGGAGGAGTATTCAAAGGAAAGAAAATTACTTATCATGATAGTTGTTATCTTGGTAGGGCCAACAATATTTACGAAGCACCAAGAAAAGTATTAGAAGCGATGGACATAGCGCTTGTTGAAATGAAACGCTGCAAGAGTAATGGATTATGTTGTGGTGCCGGTGGTGCACAAATGTTTAAAGAAGAAGAAAAAGGAGAACAACGAATCAATGTTGAAAGAAGCAATGAAGCCATCAATACAGGCGCCAGTATTATTGCGTCTGCATGTCCATTTTGCAATACAATGCTGATGGATGGTGTAAAGAATAAAGAAAAAGAGGAAGAAATAGACGTGTTAGATATTGCCGAATTAGTTGCTGCCTCTATGAACTAGTTTACTTTCGATTACTCATATTTTTAAACTCCTATAATGAATCTAGCATTTCAACAACATTTACCTGCCGATTTTCATCCAGATTCAAGGGTATGGATTTATCAATCTGATAGAATATTTACAAAAGGGGAAGCTTTAGAAATAAATGACGAATTAAATGTCTTTGCTGAATCATGGAAAACCCATGGTGATAAAGTTAAAGGCTACGCACAACTCTTTTTTGATATGTTCATCATTTTTATGGCAGATGAAAAAGCAACAAGTGTAAGTGGATGTAGTACAGACAGCTCTGTAAGAGTGGTAAAAGATATTGAAAAAAAATATGAGGTAAGTCTATTTAACAGACAATTGCTTACGTTTTATAAGGAGGATTATTTGCTGCAAATATCGTTGAATCAATTTGAATCTGCTATCCAAGACAACGTACTTTTTCCTAATAACTTGTATTTCAATAACACCATTTCAACAAAAGTAGAAATGGAGACAAAATGGATAATACCATTGAAAGACAGTTGGTTAGCTAAATATTTAATCGATAAAAATACTCATGTTCACACATCATAAATAAACTTCCAACAAAAAAGCAAGAATTTACCTAATTACAACTACTGCCATACTGTCACTTTATTAGTACAATTGATATATCTTTGTGTATAATAATAATTGAATTACATGCAGGATATCTTGATTGATAAAGTACACGATGAAATCCGACAAGGGGAAGCATTCTCTCCTGAAATGGTGAACAATAATTTTGCTTACAATAAACATTTCTATATAGAAAGCTATGGTTGTGCCATGAACTTTGCCGATAGCGAAGTAGTAGCCTCGATTTTGCATGATCAGAAAATTGGCGCTACCAACATTCTAGATGAAGCTGATATTATTTTAATTAACACTTGCTCCATTAGAGAAAAAGCAGAAGAACGAATCAGAAAACGTTTAACTGAATTTCGACAGTTAAAAAAGAAAAAACCAAGTTTAATTATTGGCATTCTTGGATGTATGGCCGAAAGATTAAAAGGAGATTTGCTAGAAGAAGAAAAGCTGGTAGACATTGTTGTTGGTCCAGATGCATACCGGACATTACCCCTATTATTAGAAGAAGCAGAAACAGGACAAAAAGGGGTAAACGTTTTATTAAGCAGAGATGAAACCTATGCTGATATATCCCCCATTCGACTTAATAGCAATGGCATCAACGCATTTGTAAGCATCATGAGAGGATGCAACAACATGTGCTCCTTTTGCGTAGTACCATTCACTAGAGGAAGAGAGAGAAGCAGAAGTGCTTTAAGTATTGTAGCAGAATGTGAAGCTCTTTTCAATGAAGGTTATAGAGAAGTTACGTTGTTGGGCCAAAATGTTGATAGCTACCTTTGGAATGATGAAACAATTAATACCAATATCACTTTCGCTAATCTTTTAGAAAAAGTTGCTTTAATTTCCCCTTTATTGCGGGTAAGGTTTTCTACGTCTCATCCTAAA
>CANICR010000060.1 GCA_947466405.1 Chitinophagaceae bacterium
CTCATCAGCTAATATTAATTTTGGAGAATTTAATAAAGCTCTTGCTATATCGATTCTTTGTTGTTCTCCGCCACTCAATTCAAATGGCATTTTTGTTTTTTTGCTTTTTAAATTAACTTTATCAAGTACATCGTTTATTCTATCATCCATTAATTGGTTGTCTTTCCAACCAGTTGCTTTTAATACAAACTTTAAATTTTCGTATACATTTCGATCTGTTAATAGTTGAAAATCCTGAAACACAACGCCTAAATTTCTTCTAAGAAATGGAACTGTTTTCCAAGTTAAGTTTTTTAAATTATGACCAACTACCCAGCCTTCTCCTTCCGATAATTCTAAGTCGCCATATAGCGTTTTAAGTAAACTACTTTTCCCTGTACCAGTTTTCCCAACTAAATAAACGAACTCGCCTTTTTCAACAGTAATATTGACATTGCTTAATACAATGGTATTGCTTTGATATATATTTACATTATTTAACGATATTATTGATTCTGACATTATTAATTAATTTAATTAAAACAAATTTAATGTATACAATTTTAAAAATCAAATAGAATAAAATGTTTTATTTGAGAATGGTATATTTTTACATTAATAAAGTATGATAATTTACAGAGATATTAACAATTTGCCTGCATTTAATAATGCGGTGATTACGATTGGTTTTTTTGATGGTGTACATAATGCTCATCGGCTGATAATTCAGCAATTAATCAATGAATCCAAAATAGTAAAAGGATGCTCAGTTGTGATAACATTTTCGCCTCATCCTAGGATAATCCTTGGAAATGAAATAAAATCTTTCCCTTTATTAAACACATTTGATGAGAAATGTCATCTTTTAGAGGATGCGGGAGTTGATTATGTAATCGTTGTTCCTTTTACAAAAGCTTTTTCTGAGTTAAATGCTGATGAATACATTCAGTCTTTTTTAGTGAAATATTTTAATCCTCATTCTATAATTATTGGTTACGACCATCATTTTGGTAAAAATAGAGCGGGAAATTTTATCTTATTAAAACAAAATGCAGAAAAATTTGGATATATTGTAAAGGAAATTCCGGAGTATATTATTAATGATATTACCATCAGTTCTACCAGGATAAGAGAAATGATAATGGCTGGAGATATTGATTCTGTAAATAAATTACTTGGATATCATTATTTTTTTTCTGGTGAGGTTGTTAAAGGCAATACATTAGGCAGAACCATAGGATTTCCTACAGCAAATTTAATGGTTGAAAAAGATAATAAATTAATTCCTGGTGATGGAGTATATGCTGTAGTAATTAGAATAGAAAATACGGTGACAATATTTAAGGGAATGATGAATATTGGAATAAAGCCAACATTTGGTATAAATGAAAGAAAAATAGAAGTTAATATTTTTGATTTTGATAAAGATATTTACGGACAAAAATTACATATTACTATACATAGCAGATTAAGGTCAGAAAAGAAATTTGATGGAATAAAAGAACTTTCAACACAGTTAGTGTTGGATAAAGAGAAAGCGTTGTTAATATTAAATTAATCCTTTAGGCTGTAGTTTTTTTTAAACCATCATTTTTAATATCATTTCTTTTAATAAAGAAGCACTTCCTGTGCCACTATCCCCTATTCCTATTCCTTTTAAATTGTAATGGTGTAGTAATAATATTATTTTTTCAATACCGCCATAATTATAATTTTTCATGGCAATACGTCCTTGTGCTAAAGCAATTGGATTAAAATAAAAATGTGCTTTTAATACATTCTCGGTTTGATTACTCATGCCATAAACGGCATATACTTTACTAAAAAAACTATATAATGCAGGTAACACCATTTGTATTGGCCCTGCTTTTGGATTAGATTCAAAGTAGTTGATTATTTTAATGGCACTAGCGATGCTTTTGTTTGCTATCGCAGCTTGTAATTCAAAAATATTATATTCTTTACTGATTCCGATATATTTTTCTATTACATCTTCATCAATGGATTTATTATCTTTTAGATTGACTTTAAGTTTATCGATTTCACTAACAATTCTATTTAAGTCATTGCCAATATGTTCTTGTAATAGTAAGGATGCTTTTGAAGAAATTGAAAATCCAATTGATTTAACGTAATTAGAGATCCATTCATTTATTTTATCGTCTTTAATTTTTGGTAGCGTAACAATTTCTGCCGTTTTACTTAATAGTTTATATAGTTTAGTTCTTTTATCATAAGATTTATTTTTGTATCCTACTACAAATATGGTAGATGAAAGAGGATTTTCAACATAGGATTCCAGTTTATCAAGTGAACTCATTTGTTGAGCTTCTTTTAATAATACAACTTGTTTTTCGGAAAACATTGGATAACGTTTACAAGCATTTATTACATTCATCCAATCTGCATCTTTCCCATAAAATATCGATAAATTAAATGATGATTCTGATTCGGAAAGAATATTATTTTCAGCATAATTTAATAAAAAGTCTATGTAATAGTCTTCTTCTCCTTCAATCCAATAGATAGGCTTAAATTCGTTTTTCTTCCAAGATTGTATTATTTTTTCAACACTCATTATTCAAATAATGTTATGATATTTTTGTAATGTACAAATAAACAAAAAAACTATTGATTTATTTTAAAATAATGCTCTTACTGAAGCCCTTCCAATATTAATAATTTTCCCTGACCCAGTGTTTCTTCCTTCATATTGCATGTTTATTTCCATATTGCCTGCTACTCTTTTAATGATATCTACGTTCCATAAAATATTATTCCCGGGTACTAAACCATCTAATAAAAGATATCCGATAGAAGTATTAACTGCGTTTTCGTATGCTTTAAAGATTATCTTATTATAGGTGCATTTTACATTCAAACTAGTGTTGGAAAAGATATTGTACTTTATTTCTCCAGAAAATGAATTTGAAGATGCTTTTTCTAGTGAGTCGATTACATTTTTCTTGTTATTGTATATGTATGAAAAAGTAGCTCTAAAATTAGATTGATATATATAAGATAAATTATTTTCAAATGAATATAGTTTTATATAATAGTTTTGATTTTTAAAATAAACACCTAAGATATTGTGTTCAATCTTGCTATTTCGATAAACAAAATTTGTGATAAATTGCTTGGTAATATTTAATCTTAGTCTATTAGATAAGTTTCTATTTAATGAATTTTCGTATCCATAAGATAATAGTGCTTTTGAATTTGAAATTGTATGATTGATATCCAATCCCCATTTAGTACTATTTTTATTAAAGAAGTAGTTGTTTGATAGAAATGAATACATATTAACTAGGTTAGTATCTGTAATTGAATGCTGCTGAAATGGATTAAACAAAAAATGGTCATTGGCTATATTTTTTTTATTTAATTGCAAGGAAGAAATGGCATTAGATCTAGATAATATATTATTGAATAATGAGGATGTTGATTTGATGATTTCTGCAGGATTAATATATACACTATAATTAAATTGTACAAAATTCGCTTTTACGTAAATATTACTTGGCGTATAGACTCGGATGTATTTTTTTTGATCTTGATATATGGCAACTTCAAATTCATTCAATTCTTCTATCCCATTTGAATTATAATCATTCCAATAATACACACCTTGTCCGGTTGGAACAATAATATAGGCATACTCTCTTTTTTGTTCTTGTCCACCTCCAATTTCATATAATAATATTCCATTTAAAAGGTTGCTTTTTGGGTTAAAACTATATTCTCCTCTTCCAAGTAGTGTTTTATCAGCTTTTTGATTAGATAAATCTGATCTAAAAATAGTTAATTTTCTAAAAGTGGCATTTATTCTAAATTGGTGATAATTGTTACTTAATATTTCTGTATAAAATTTATAATTTGTACTTGATTCAGTTTTTATCAAGGTATCGTAATTTGGTTTATAGTCAATTCTTGTGTAATAATTCAAACCCCATTTATTGGGGTTATTTAAATTTGAATTAATGAATATGTCGTATTTTTTAAAATTAAAACTTTCCAATAGTAAAGTGTCTGAATTTAGCTTATTTGATTTGTTTTTTTCATAAGCATATTTTGTTCCGATTTGTATGTTGTTTATTTTTTTAATTATTGTTGAAATCTCTATTGATGGTCGTAAAAAGAATCCTTCTTTAGTATTATCATTATAACTAAGGAAATCAATGTTGTTTTGTATCTTGAAATATTTACAACTTGATACTGCAGAAAATAAATTTCTATTGCCATTGTAAAAATCCGACCTTTTATAATTAGTAAATTGGTATTTAATTAGTCCACCTTTTTTTCCAGAAATATTTACAAAAACATCTGAAAGGTATTCATCAGTATTTTTAATATAGTAAGGTAGGCTCCAGTTTCTTAAAAATTCTACATCTCTTAATCTTTCAATAGGTTTATACTTTCCCTGAATATATTGAAAAGATGCGTTTTTTTCTATAGAATATTTCGAATTAAAAAGTGTTGAATTTTGGGATAAATGTTGATAGCTTATTTTTGTGGCATAACCATTATTGTCTGATTTTTCTTTATTTGAAAATAAGTTCACATCATAATTACTTACAGCAAATTCGGTGCTTATTTTCGACTTTGCAGTTGGTGAAATATCTAATCCAATTGTTAATATTTGAAGTTTTTTTGGAGTGACTAATAAAGTTATTGGTTCCCAGTCGCCGTTTTTGTTATTATTAATATCTGGCTGAATCCACTGAAATGCTTTGCCATTGGCTGCATTTGAAATTTGTTTATAATTTCCTTTCCCATATCCAACGTAAGAAAAGGAAACATTATATAAAATATCAACCAATTTGTTTGATAAAACATATATAGAATCATGCTTGTTGTTATAAGCTGTGTCCTGTTTTTTATAAAGGAGTTTATTAGCATTTAATGTATCTATAATTGCATTTTCTATGAATGCATTTTGAATGCTATCGCCTATTTGTGACAATAATATTTTCTCTTTTTTATCTAGTGGTTGATCGATTGAGGCATATTTAGAATCGGCATTAGAGTAAGTGCCTATTTTAATTTTTATGTTATTATTTATATGTAGTACATCATTGATGAAAAATTGTGAGTTCAAATAATTTCTATCTATGTATTCAAATTCTATTTGTAATCTATTGTCTTTTGTGATGATGTATTTAGGAGTAAATGTAATTTCGGCTGTATTATAATCAATTGTATAATCTAGATCTTCGCCACGTTGCAATAATACTCCATCAATAAATACTCTTTCGGAACCTGCTATTATTACAAAGTATAATTCATTGTTAAGGCCTTTTAGCTTGTATGGACCCTGGTTTCCTTCAATTGGAGCGATGATATTTCTTGTAAATTTTCCTTTCGCTATGGCGCCACTAATAAGGAAATCATTTTTTATTCGTTTATTTAAATTGTTATTAATTTTAAATGCTACTCCTTGTATTCGTTTATTAAAATTTAGAAATGAATGATTGTTTTCTTTCAAATCTATATCGCCAAAATTAATTTGCCAGTTTTTTTTTCGTAATTGTATGTAAATTTTATCAATATCATTTATATTTTTAGTATTTCCATCTGGTTGAATAGGGATATTATTATCTGAAATTGCAGCAGACAATTCTAAACTATCTCCTATTATACCACTTAATTGTATGTTTAAAGTTGAATTAACAGAAGCATCTTGATTGTTTCCAAAAGTAATTCCTTTTCCAAAACTTCCAATTGTATTAATATTTCCTAAGTCCTGTAATGGATTTTGGTTATTGAAGTGTAAAGCATTATTTATTTTATTGTTGCTTTCAATAAGAAAGTTATTTCTTATTTTTTCAAAATCATTGTGTCGTGATTTGTAGTTTAATTTAAAAGGGAAAATCCGATAGGTAATATTCACACTATCCTCTGTTAAATATTGTAGCCAAGTCAATTTTGAATTAATTTCATCTATCAAGTAATTTTTTGTTGAAATGTCTTGTATAGAAAGACTATTAGGAATTATACTCACTGAATCTATTATCTGAGTGATATTTCTTGTGCTTATTCTTTTATTTCGAATATTTGAAAAGTTATAAGAATCACTTTGAGCATAATTATTAATACTCATCAATAAAAGAAAAGCGATATATAGGTGTCGATTAATCAAATTAGTTCAAATGATAATTCATCTAAATTAACAATTATATTGATGAATTATTTGTAAAAAAAAACCGACTAAATAGTCGGTTTAGGCTATTAATCAATTGTAATTAATTTTCTTCAGTTGATAATCCTGCTTTTAAGTATTCACTGTTTAATCTCGCAATATTGGCAACGGATATTCCTTTAGGGCATTCAGCTTCACAGGCATATGTATTGGTGCAGTTTCCAAATCCTTCCACATCCATTTGTGCAACCATATTTAATACCCTTGATTCTCTTTCAGGGCCTCCTTGAGGTAACAAAGCAAGTTGAGAAACTTTTGCGCCTACAAATAACATAGCACTTCCATTTTTACAAGTAGCCACACATGCACCACAACCAATACATGCAGCAGCCATAAAAGCGTCATCTGCATTTTTTTTATCAATTGGTATTGCATTAGCATCTACCGCATTACCAGTATTCACGCTAATATATCCACCAGCCTGAATGATTCTATCAAAGGATGAACGATCCACCACCAAGTCTTTTACAACAGGAAAAGCTGCACTGCGCCATGGTTCTACCACAATGGTGTCCCCATCTTTAAAGGCACGCATATGTAATTGACAGGTAGTATTTTGTTGCCATGGGCCATGGGCCTGACCATTGATATACATGCTACACATTCCACAGATTCCTTCTCTGCAATCATGATCAAAAGCTATTGGCTCTTTACCTTCAATTATAAGTTGCTCATTAAGTACATCAAACATTTCAAGGAAACTCATTTCTGATGAAATATTTTCTACTTTATAACTTTCTAATTTACCAGCTGTTTTTTTATTTTTTTGTCGCCAAACTTTTAGCGTTAAATTCATTGTATAATGTTCCATAATATTTATTTTGATGTACGAAAATAATCGTAAAGTCAAATGATTTATTTATAACTTCTTTGTGTTGGTTTTACTATTTCAAAATGAAGATCTTCTTTATGCAATGTCCACCCTTCTTCATTATTTTCCCATGCAGCTACATAACTAAAGTTTTCATCGTCTCTTTTAGCTTCGCCATCTTCAGTTTGACTTTCTTCTCTAAAATGTCCGCCACAGCTTTCCTTTCTATTTAATGCATCAATACACATCAATTCGCCTAATTCAATAAAATCTGCTACTCTTCCGGCTTTATCTAGCTCAGTATTAAATTCATTTATTTCTCCTGGTATTTTAACATTATTCCAGAATTCTAATTTTAGCTGTTGTATTTCATGAATAGCTTCTTTTAATCCTTTTTCATTTCTTGCCATTCCGCATTTATCCCACATTATTTTTCCTAGTCTTTTATGAAAACTTTCAACCGTTTGAGTTCCTTTTATACTGATTAATTTAGTTAATCTTGCATTAACCTCTTTTTCAGTTTGTAAAAAAGCCTCATGATCTGTTGAGATAGTTGTTGTTCTAATTTCTTCAGCTAAATAATTACCCAGTGTATATGGAATAACAAAATAACCATCTGCTAAACCTTGCATTAATGCAGAAGCGCCTAATCTGTTAGCGCCATGATCGCTGAAGTTTGCTTCGCCTAATGCATATAGGCCAGGTACGGTTGTTTGTAGTTCGTAATCTACCCATAAACCTCCCATCGTATAATGAACTGCTGGATAAATCCGCATGGGTATTTCATATGGATTTTCTCCGGTTATCTTTTCATACATTTCAAAAAGGTTACCATATTTTTCTTGTACGACTTCTTTTCCAAGTTTAATGATTGCTTCATCGTCAAGGTTTTTCAATCCAGTTTTGCCAGCTTCAATTTTTCCATAACGAATAATAGCATCCTTGTAATCTAAATAAACAGCCATTTTAGTGGTTCCAACTCCATATCCTTCATCACATCTTTCTTTAGCTGCACGAGATGCCACATCTCTAGGAACTAGATTACCGAAGGCAGGATATCGCCTTTCTAGATAATAATCTCTTTCATCTTCTGGTATATCTTTTGGATTTCTCTGATCTCCTTTTTGTTTGGGAACCCAAATTCTACCATCATTTCTCAAACTCTCACTCATTAAAGTTAATTTGCTCTGATGATCTCCACTTACAGGAATACAAGTTGGATGTATTTGAGTAAAACAAGGGTTGCCAAAAAAAGCACCTTTTTTATGCGCTTTCCATGCCGCTGTTACATTACTTCCCATAGCATTTGTACTTAAATAAAATACATTACCATATCCACCAGAACACAATAAGACCGCATGTCCGAAATGTTTTTCTAAATTACCAGAAATTAAATCTCTAGCAATGATACCTCTAGCTTTTCCATCTATTTTAACAACATCAAGCATTTCATGACGAGCATACATTGTAACGTTTCCTAAAGCCACTTGTCTTTCTAATGCGCTATAGGCTCCCAATAATAACTGCTGACCTGTTTGACCTGCTGCATAAAATGTTCGTTGAACTTGTGTGCCTCCAAAAGAACGGTTACTTAATAAACCGCCATATTCTCTTGCAAAAGGAACACCTTGAGCTACGCATTGATCAATAATTGAGGTACTAACTTCTGCAAGTCTATGTACATTGCCTTCTCTTGCACGATAATCACCGCCTTTAACAGTATCATAAAATAAACGAAAAACAGAGTCTCCATCATTTTGATAATTTTTTGCGGCATTGATTCCTCCTTGTGCTGCAATGCTATGAGCACGGCGTGGACTATCCTGAAAGCAAAATGCTTTTACTTTATAGCCTAATTCACCTAATGCAGCAGCAGCAGATGCTCCAGCTAAACCTGTACCAACAACAATAACTTCAAGTTTACGCTTATTGGCAGGATTAACCAATTTTACATGTCCTTTGTAATCATTCCACTTTTTATCCATTTCGCCTGGTGGAATATTTGCATTTAAAGCCATAGAAATATAGATTGGTTAAAAATTATTAATGTTTTATAATTAAACGATCCATTTGAAAAACATAGAAATTGGCATTAATGCAAACAAAATACAAATAACAGTTGCATAAGTAATTCCAATAAATTTTAAAATTGGTGTATACCTTTTATGGTTAATTCCAAAAGTTTGAAAAGCACTTTGAAATCCATGATATAAATGCCAGTATAAAGCAGAAACACCAATAACATATATTAGTACAATCCAGTAATTACTGAAATCTTCCTTCATCTCTTCAAATAAATTATGATATTGATCCCCACTATATAAAGCAACTTTTGTACCAACATAAAAGTTAGACAAATGTATAATGAGAAATAAAAGTAACAAAGTTCCTAAAATGCCCATAGATCGACTATACCACTTGCTGTTTTTTGAAGGCTGATTATAATGGTATTCAATAGGACGTGCTTTATTATTTTGTGACCATAATTTTAGTCCTTGAATAATGTGTAATATCAAACCAGAAAAAAGTCCTATTTCTAAAAACCTCATTATCCAGTTATGACTCATAAAATGAGCAACATCATTAAAAGTTTTGCCATTGTCATTTAAAAAAATACAAGCGTTTATACCGGCATGAACAATTAAAAATAAAATAAGAAACAGGCCTGTAATGCCCATTGAAAATTTTTTGCCAATTGATGAGGAGAAGAAATGTTTCCAAGTCATAATATATATATTGTGGGATTATTTTGCAAAAATAAGACAGGTTATAGTAAAATGAACATTAGAAAAAAGAAATGCTGAAATAATTTAAACCATATAAAACTTTGGATATATATCTATTAATACGGTCTAGCATAATAAATGAACTTACTGGTATTATTTTCTATTAACGTCATATCGGAACCATCACTTGCTCCATCACCTGAACAATCTGTCATATAATAGCCAAAAGTAAACGCAGATACATCATTTTCCGTTATGCCCATATCACTTCCATCTACAGTGCCGTCTTGATTCACATCTCCACTATAAAATCCATAAACGTTATTCCCTAATGCTTTCATTGGTGGATTATATCCATCGTCAAATGCCATTGATTGACTTGAGGTAAAATCATAAAAAGTTAAGGTATTAAATAATATAGGATAATGACTCCATGTTTCGATTGTATTTCGATGCTTAATTGCTATATAGTAATCTGAACCCGATATTGTTTTTGGAAAGGTTATTGTACAACTGCCATCTGAATTTAATATTCCTTTTTTTGTTAAGAATGAGGCGCTTAAATCACTAGGATCCCATAAATTAATTTCAATTGTATCAGACTCATTGTCACTTAAATTATTTCCAACGTTATATAAATTGGATGTCATTCTATCTGATCCAATATAAAATCCTTCAATGAATAATTTTAAATATAAGGTAGCAAAGGATGTGTCATTATTTACTCCTAAAAATAAACTAACTATACTATCACAACCTGTACTATTAGTAATGTGTTTTGTGAAAATTCCAGGATTGAATAATGAAATACCATTCCAGTTATAAGGAAGTGCATTTGAATTTATAATAATTGTTTGATTAGTAAATGAACTACTTGTAATAGTCAAATTCAATGTCATAAATGAATCACAACCTACGGAATTACTTATAGTTGATGTCTTAATTCCACTAGTAGTATATTTTACAGCATTCCACCAATATGAGTCACAGGCAGTAATTGATTGATTGGAATATGTATCATGATTGATTGTTAAATTTAAAGTAACCGTAGAATCGCAACCTGCAGCATTGGTCGTTGTGAAAGTTTTAATTCCGCTAGTGGTGTAATTGGTTCCATTCCAAGTATATGAACTACATGCGGACACAGCATTTGCAATTGATGAAGTTGGTTGTTTGATTGTTAAATTTAAAGTAACCGTAGAATCGCAACCTGCAGCATTGGTCGTTGTGAAATTTTTAATTCCACTAGTGGTGTAATTTGTTCCATTCCAGGTATATGAGCTACATGCGGAAACAGCAGTTGCAACTGATGATGTGGGTTGTTTGATTGTTAAGTTC
>CANICR010000061.1 GCA_947466405.1 Chitinophagaceae bacterium
ATATCCAACCCATTTGCCCGTAATGATCTTCCTAATTTTGCCATTTTAAGCGTTTCTGGCTCGTTAAACTTTGATAATAAAGAAGACAACTGCATAAAGATTTTATTTTTGCAAAAGTAAAGTAATAATAACCTATAAAAATTATCATCCATCCCATAATAAAAGACAGTTATAATTATTATTGCATAAATAAAAAACGTTTTTAATCATTAGATTTAATATTCATCATAAAATCAAATCAATACACATTAATTAATTTATTACTACAATAAAACCAGTAGCTATATTCATCATACATAAATTCCCTTATCTTTGCACACTTAAATTCCTTTAACTAATTAGTTACCAATTAAAAAGTACATTTTTTAGTTCATTTGTTAAAAGGACGATTTGAACTAATTGCTTGTATCAAAACTGAAAAAATAGAAAATATGAAACTGAAAGGTTTAGTATGGTTTTTTACCATTGCATTAGTATCAATCTCTTTATGGGAACTTTCTTATACCTGGGTTGTACGTGGATATGAGAATGATGTGAAGTCTCAAGCCGAAAGAATTGTAAAAAAACAATCAAGCAATATTTCTCCTGAAGAAAGAGAATCGTTAGTAAAGTCAAAGACGCTAAGAATTCTGGATAGTACCAGAGACAAAAGTATATATCCAATTGTAGGTACCTCTTATCAAAAATGCAAAGAAAACGAATTAAACCTCGGTCTTGATTTACAAGGAGGAATGAGTGTAACCATGGAGGTTAGTCTTGATGGAATGATTAAATCTTTAAGTAACAATCCTAATGATGCTCAGTTATTAAATGCATTAAGAGCAGCTAACACAAAAAAATCCAGCAGTGAATCTGATTTCATTTCATTATTCAGTGAATCATTTATACAACAAAATGGATCAGGTAAACTTTCTTCAGTATTTGCTGCTCCTTCGAAAGAAATTAAGATTACGGACAATGACAATGTAGTCATCAATAAAATAAGAACAGTTGCGAAAGGTGCTATCAATCAAACGTATAAAATCTTAGTTAAGCGTATTGATAAATTTGGTGTAGCTCAACCTAATATAAACTTGGATGAAAACAAAGGTGTAATTAACGTTGAATTAGCTGGAGTTAATGATCCTGTTAGAGTTCGTAAATTTTTACAATCATCCGCCAATCTTCAATTCTGGGAATTATACAGAATTGATGAACTAGCAAACTCTTTGAAATTAGCTGACGAAAACTTAAAGACATTTTTAAACGGAACTATTCCAGGTGATACTTCAAAAGCCAATCAATTAAAAAATTCTAAAAACAACGAGAACCCTTTCTTTAGAGTAATAAATCCTATTGATGTTCAAACTGATAAAAACGGCAAGAATTTTTATGCTGCTGCTATTGGAAATGTTGCTTTAAAAGACACTGGGCTGTTTTTTAGTTATTTAAATAATCAGATCGTAAAAAATGCTTTGCCAAGTAATGTTAAATTCTTATTTGGGATTGAAGAAAAAGCAACAAAAGGAAATTTAAGATATTTCCCTCTTTATGCCATCAAAACAATTCCTGGAATTGATAAAGCTCCATTAGAAGGCGAAGGTGTTGAAGAAGCAAAGCAAGATTATGATGAGCAAGGAAAACCTGCTATCAAAATGACAATGACTAATTCGGGTACTAAAACATGGGCTAAATTAACTGGCAAAAACGTTGGACGTCCAATTGCAATTGCATTAGATGATGTTGTGTATAGTGCTCCTAACGTTAATGGTGCTATCGAAGGTGGCAATTCTGAAATATCAGGAAATTTTACAGTGGAAGAGGCGCAGGATTTAGCTAATATTTTAAAATCTGGTAAACTAGATGCCCCAGCAAAAATTGTTGCAGAACAAGTTGTTGGTCCTACCCTAGGGAAAGAAGCTGTTCATGGTGGAATCATGGCTTTCTTAATTGCATTTGCTGTGATATTCTTATTAATGCTAGTTTATTATAATACTGGTGGATGGGTAGCCAACATTGCATTAATTTTCAACTTATTATTTACTATAGGTGTATTAACTGCTTTAGGATTTACTTTAACAGCGGCAGGTATTGCGGGTTTAGTACTTACAATTGGAATGGCCGTAGATACTAACGTAATTATTTTTGAAAGAATCAAAGAAGAACTCTCTAAAGGAAAATCTTATCAACAAGCGGTGAATGATGGTTACCAGCGTTCATTAGCACCTGTTATTGATGCTCACGTAACTTCGTTATTAACTGCCTTCATACTTGCTTATTTCGGATTAGGTCCGGTACTTGGATTTGCTACAACTCAAATCATTGGTATTTTATTGTCATTATTCTGTGGAATATTAGTATCAAGATTAATTACCGAATTCTGGACAAATAAACAAAGACACTTCAACTACTTTACTACTATTTCAAAGAAGGTATTCAAACATGCAAATTACAAATTCATTGAATACAGAAAATTCGCTTACATAATATCATCTTTTGTATTATTGGCAGGTGTCGCTTCTTTCTTTAATGGATTTCATCAAGGTGTTGAATTTAAAGGAGGCCGTAGCTATACCGTTGTATTCGACAAGAAAGTAGATGCCAATAATCAATTCAGAGACAATTTAAAAAAGTCATTGGATGGTGACAATATCACGTTAAAAACAATTGGAGAAGATGGCCGTCATATTAATATCACAACGGCTTATTTAAAAGGAGTAGAAAATGCAGACAGCATGGTTCAGGCAAAATTGTTTGAAGGACTACACACCTCTTTACCTTCCAATTTATCATACGAAGAGTTCGTGAAAAATAATATTCAAAGTTCAACCACCGTTCAACCTAGCATTTCTGATGACTTAAAAAGAGGCGCGGTAAAAGCAACTATTTTTGCCATGTTGATGATCTTCTTATATATTTTCGCCCGTTTCCGCGATTGGAGATATTCTGCAGGAACTATCCTAACCTTACTTCATGACGTATTGGTTACATTAGCTGTGTTCTCATTCTTTAAAGACATCGTACCTTTCCCTTTAGAAATTGATCAGCACTTTATTGCAGCAATATTAACGGTAATTGGATTCTCGATGAATGATACGGTAATCGTATTTGACAGGATTCGTGAATATAGCAGAGATATGAAAGGAGCTAGTAAAACAACTATTATCAATAAAGCAATTAATGATACATTAAGCAGAACCGTTATGACCTCATTAACTGTTTTCTTAACTATTCTAATCTTGTTTATTTTTGGAGGAGAGGTAACCCGTGGATTTGCATTTGCAATGCTGATTGGTGTTATTACAGGAACCTACTCTTCTATCTTTGTAGGAGCACCTATCCTGGTAGATTTCGCAAAAGACAGGCCATTAGGCGCTGCAGCAGAAACTAAAAAGAAAGTTAAAGCACCTGAACTATAACAAACTAAAAATCCCGATTTATCGGGATTTTTTAATAGAACAACATTTTATTTTATTAAACAGCAAAACTAGTACCGCATCCACAGGTGCTACTTGCATTAGGATTTTTAAATGTAAACCCCCGGGAGTTTAAGCCACCTTCCCAATTAACTTCCATGCCTAATAAATAAATTCCATGAGATTTATCCATGATGAAAGAGAAATCAGCTGTTTCGAAAATCTGATCATTTGCTTTCATTTCATCAAATTCTAAAATATAGGTCATACCACTACAACCACCTCCCTTAACTCCTACACGTAATTTTTTTTGTTGATCAAAATCTGCCTCGCTCAATAAACGGATAATTTCGGCAGAAGCTGATGCTGTAAAATGAACGGGATTAGAAATAACTGTTTCCATATATACAATTTTTACAAAAGTACTACATAATGACATTTTAACAATTAAGACATTTGTCGAAAGAGGGAATTTGTTGCAACATCTTAATTACATTTGTAGATAAATTTATAGATATGTACATAATTGAATCAATAGGATTTGTGTTTATTACCGCTACCCTTTTTTTGGTAACTTATTTAATCATGGCATTAAAGAAATTAGAGAGAAAAATAAACGAATCCCCCAAAAAGAATCATGAAGGAGATAAATTAAAACTACAGGCTATAGAAAGGCTAAGTTTATATGCCGAACGTTGTGGCTTACAAAACCTTATTAAAAGAACAGACATTGCAGGAATTAGCCCAGCCGATTTACATCATATTCTTACAGAAACGATTAAAGGAGAATATGAATATAATTTAAGCCAACAAATTTATGTGAGCCCTGAAGTATGGAATGCAATCACCAGGTTAAGAGATCAAAATATTTATGTAATTAATCAGATAACATCAAATCTTCCACCACAAGCTACTGCTTTAGATTTAAGCAAAATGATAATTGAATATAGCATGACCCCTAATGCCGAATTAAATACAATAGTGTTGAACGCACTTCAAGTTGAAGCGAAAACCATTTTAAAATAATTCCAATATTTTATGTCAAACAAAAAAATATTTACAGATTCTGGTATTGAAATAAAAGAAACCTATATAGCTGAAAATTTACCTACCCTTGACAATTCAAATGCTGGTGAATTTCCATATACAAGAGGCGTTCAAAAATCTATGTACAGGGGAAAAGTATGGACAATGCGACAATACGCAGGATTTTCAACAGCTGAGGAAAGTAATAAAAGATACCATTATTTATTAAATCAAGGAGTCAGTGGATTAAGTGTCGCTTTTGATTTACCAACACAAATTGGATACGATAGCAACCATCCACTCGCAGATGGTGAAGTTGGAAAAGTAGGTGTAGCCATTGATAGCTTAGAAGATATGGAAAAACTATTTGAAGGTATTCAATTAGAAAATATTTCTACCTCAATGACGATTAATGCAACCGGATTTATTTTACTGGCATTTTATGTGGCGCTTGCCAAAAAGCAAGGAGCTGACTTAACTAAAATAAATGGAACTATTCAAAATGATATTTTAAAAGAATATGCAGCAAGAGGCACTTATATTTATCCTCCGCAACCTTCTATGCGTATTATTACAGACATTTTTGAATGGTGTAGTCATACATTACCTAAGTGGAATACTATATCAATATCTGGATATCATATCAGAGAAGCAGGAAGTACAGCGGTACAAGAAATCGCCTTTACATTAAGTAACGGAAAAGCTTATGTTAAAGCTGCATTACAAAAAGGCCTTGACATAAACGTTTTCGGAAAAAGGCTTTCGTTTTTTTTCAATGCGCATAATAATCTCTTTGAAGAAGTGGCTAAATTCAGGGCTGCCAGAAGAATTTGGGCAACCATCATGAAAGACCTAGGAGCTACTGATGAAAAAGCCATGATGCTTCGGTTTCATACCCAAACAGGCGGTAGTACCCTTACAGCACAACAACCTATGAATAATATCAGCAGGGTTACCATTCAAACACTCGCTGCTGTTTTAGGAGGCACCCAATCCCTGCATACAAATGGTTTTGATGAAGCCCTAAGCTTACCAACTGAAGAAGCTGCCAAAGTCGCTTTGCGTACACAACAAATTGTTGCTTATGAAAGTGGTGTTGCAGATACCGTTGACCCCTTGGCAGGAAGTTATTTTGTAGAAACACTAACCAATGAAGTAGAAAAATCAACACTTGAATTGATTGCCACCATTGATGCTATGGGAGGAAGTGTTGCTGCCATAGAAAGTGAATTTATTCAAAATGAAATCGCCAAAAGTGCTTACAAATACCAACAGCATATAGAAGACAATTCCAAAATAATCGTAGGTGTAAATAATTTCATTTCACCAGATGACAACAAAATTCCTGGATTTAAAATTGACGAAAGCATCCAAAAAATGCAATGCGATAAATTGGAGAAATTAAAATCAACCAGAGATAATAAAATGGTTCTTTCTATTCTAGAAAAATTAACGGCTACTGCTAATACTTCAGAAAATATCATGCCTATTGTATTAGAAGCAGTAGAAAATCATTGTACACTAGGCGAAATATCAGATACGCTAAGAGCTATTTTTGGCGAATTCAAATAAAGTACGAAAAGAATACCTGGCTTTTTTATAATTTAACTTTTAAAGCTTATTTAAATATTGAAAATGAAAAAAACATCCTTCCTTTTAGCGATTTTATCCATTTGCATTTCTTCAATAGCTCAAGAAAAAATGACACCCGAATTGCTATGGAAACTAAACAGGGTTTCCGGAATCGGTCTTTCAAAAGATAAAAAGTATGTAGTGTATAATGTAAGCACTCCAAATGTTGAAAATAATAAAAGCAGTTCTAAAAAGTATTTCATATCACTTGCTGATGGAAAAAATTACCCATTAGTTAATATTGATAGTTTACTAAAAGACAATACTATTTCTCCAGATGGGAAATACAAGCTGAGCGATGAACCTGTTAAGATTAAAAAAAATCGTGGCGAAGACTACTACCCTTCATTAACAAAATCGAATGTATTTATTTTCGACAATTTAAATAACAGACATTGGGATACATGGGAAGATGGCAATTTTGATCATGTATTTATTACTGAGTTAGCTAACCCATCAAACAAAACAGATATAAATATTAATGAACCTTACGATTGTCCCACTAAACCATTTGGAGGTTCTGAAGATTATATATGGAGCCCAGACAGTAAAAAAGTAATCTACGTTACAAAGAAAAAATACGGTACGGAATATGCCACAAGTACCAATACCGATTTATACGCTTATGATATTGCTAATAAAACAACTACAAATATTACTGAAGGAATGATGGGATACGATATCAATCCATCTTTCAATTCGAAAAACCAATTAGCCTGGTTAAGTATGAGAAGAGAAGGCTACGAAGCAGACAAACAGGATATTATTGTATGGAATGGCATTACAAAAATGAACCTTACTCAACAGAATGACCTAATACATGTAGAAGGATTTATATGGAGTGACGATGGTAATAAAATATTTTTCTATGCTCCAATCGATGGCACTTTACAATTATTTGAAGTCACTTATCCAGGACTAACTAAAATGATGCCAATAATAAGACAAATCACCAAAGGAGATTTTGACATCAGTGGCATTATTGGACAATCCGGTAATCAGTTAATTGTTAGCAGAACCGACATAAATCATGCTGCTGAATTATTTGCTGTCAATATTGCAAATGGCACTATGAAACAACTCACTCATACAAATGATGATATTTATGCCCGTATTAAATTAAGTAAAGTTGAAAAAAGAATCATTAAAACAACAGATGATAAAGACATGTTGGCTTGGGTAATTTATCCACCTGATTTTGACCCTAATAAAAAATATCCAACGTTGTTATATTGTCAGGGTGGCCCTCAATCAGCATTAACACAATTCTATTCCTTCAGGTGGAATTTTCAATTAATGGCAGCGAATGGATATATTATCATTGCTCCGAACAGAAGAGGAATGCCTGGCCATGGTACAGAATGGAATGAATCTATCAGTAAAAACTGGGGAGGGCAGGTTATGAAAGATTATTTAAGTGCAATTGACGATATCAGTAAAGAAAAATATGTTGACACAACAAGGCGTGGATGCATTGGCGCAAGTTTTGGTGGTTATTCCGTATTTTATTTAGCAGGCACCCATCATAATCGATTTAAAACTTTCATTGCACATGATGGTGTATTTGATTTAAGAAGTATGATGGGAACTACCGAAGAGATCTGGTTTACTGATTGGGATTTTGGTGGTAGATATTGGGAAAAAACAAACGCAGCCGTAAAGAAATCAATGGTAAGGTATAATCCTATTGAATTTGTTGACAATTGGAATACCCCCATATTGATATACCAAGGAGGAAAAGACTACAGAGTCCCTATAGAACAAGGATTACAAGCTTTTCAAGCAGCACAATTAAGAGGCATCAAAAGCAAATTGATTTATATGCCAGATGAAAACCATTGGGTACTTAGTGCACAAAATGCTCAAATTTGGCAAGCAGAATTTTACAAATGGTTGCATGAAACACTAGACTAATGTAACAATAGCAAATAACGCAAAAAATAATTGAAGTTTAATTAAGCTTTAGTCATTATAAAGTATCTAAAAAATAATTTTCAATTAATACAATATCAATATTCAATCAATAATATATGAAACTCATTCTAACTACAGGAGTTGCCTTTTTTCTATTATTAATTCAATTGTCAGCACATCCAGGAGGACATTATCATGAAAAAGACTTGTCATCTCTTCATCATTGGAATGTAAATAGTAAAGGAGAAAAAGCGATTGGGAATTTTATGATGTTCAAAGACGATTTCATATTTATCGAAGGGCTAAATGGAAGTATTTCCAAAATCCCTTATTCTTCTCTAAGAGATAATGATAAAATTTATGCAGATAATGAAATAAATAAAATCAATCAATTTAATTCAAACAATTTCCAACAAACAAAGCTTGAAATAAACTATTCTCAATTAATAATTTTTATATTAAGTATAATATCCAGTTTTTTCTTCTTAGCCATAGGCTTAAAATTAAATAAAAATAAATCATCCTTAATACCTAGGGTTTCGTTTTCATTGTTGACTTTTTTATTTTTAGGCATTTCGATTATCGCTTGCAAAAAAAGCAATGTTATTTCTACAACTACTCCATCAAATGATATTCCTAGAACCACAACTACTTTTATCGATTCTGCTTTTGCACCATATTCATCTACAATAACTACAAGCTGGGACAGCACTTATTTCCATGTCTCATGCAATGGCCTTCCTTCGCATAATATGATGATTGGAATCACCAATTGGCAACAACAAGTTCCTATACCTCAAAATTATACTGGATCAAATAGCTGGTCGATACCACTTCAACCAGTTTATGCAACAACACCTATGAGTACCCGCACAAACTTTATGAAAGGAGCCGTTGCAATTGCTGTAAATGGTATACCAATATTCAACGCACTAAATAATAGAGGCGAAGATTCTTATTTAATAGGTGAGCTAGATAATTGGGGCGGACATTGTGGCAAGGGCGATGATTACCATTATCATGCAGCTCCACTTCATTTATCAGGAACATCCGGATTATTACCAATTGCTTTTGCACTTGACGGTTTTGCTGTATATGGCTCTAAAGAACCGAATGGTTCAACTATGGCTACGCTTGACTCATGCCATGGTCATATAGGTGCCAATGGCGTATACCATTATCACGGGACTACCGTTTACCCTTATGTAATAGGATCCATGAAAGGAAAAGTCAACACCGACCCTACTACACCTGCTCCAGAAAATCAAATTCTTCCTCAGGCATTTGCTTCACCATTAAGACCCGCAACTAGCCCATTGAGAAATGCAAGCATTACTGATTTTTCATTAACATCGCCTAATCACTATTTGTTAACATATAAAATCGCCAATAAATTTGGATACGTGGAGTACAGCTGGAATGCATCCAATTTATATACATTCATATTAACAGATACAGCAGGAACTATTATTACTAATAATTACCCTCGTTAAATAATAAAAGAAATGAAAATAAATCTATTATTTAAAACCATATTATTTTTATTCTTATCTCTTTCACAAAAATTAGCAGTAGCCCAGAATTACAATATTATTTTAGGGAGACCTACCAACACATCAGTAACTGCTAGTGTTTTATTTAATCAAAATGCACAATTTTATTTAACTTATGGAACGCAGTCAAACATTTACACCAATTCAACATCTGTTTTTTCAACCTTAGCAAATGTTCCTGATGAAATTGATATCAACAATCTAGTTGCCAATCAAAAATACTATTATCAATTAAATTATAAATTATCTGGATCTCCTAATTACATCTTATCAGACGAATATTCTTTTCACACTCAACGTGACACTGGAAGCAGCTTTTCATTTACCATTGAAGCTGACGAACATTTGTATGATAAGAAAGGAGTTAAAAGCATGTATCAAATTACATTAAACAATGAAGCAGCAGACAAACCTGATTTCATGTTGTCGCTTGGAGATATATTTGGAGATGATCATTCATATTTAGACTCAACATTTTCAATTACAGACACTGATGTAGACGCTTTACATAAAGATTACAGGTCCTTTTTAGGTAGTATTTGCCACTCTATTCCATTTTATGTTTGTTTAGGTAATCATGAAGGAGAAAACGATTCCTACCTTAGAAGAACACCTCCAAATAATCTAGCCATTTGGGCTACAAAATGGAGAAAATTTTACTACCCAAATCCAACCCCCAATAATTTTTATTCTGGCAGTAATGACACATTATATAATCAATTCCACGGCACTGGTCCAACTGAAAATTACTACGCATGGACATGGGGCGATGCCTTATTTGTAGTACTAGATGTATATAGGTATGAAAATTATACCACGACAAATATATCAGACAAACCAAAAAATTGGGATTGGACTATTGGACTTACTCAATACAATTGGCTTAAAAACACTTTAGAAAACAGTCATTCAAAATACAAATTCGTTTTTGCACATCATATCCTTGGACAAGGTAGAGGTGGTATTACCAATGCATTAAAAAACGAATGGGGTGGATATCAGAATTATACCATTAATGGAAGTACCGCAACAGGCACTAATTACACTTTCGCCAATAACAGACCTTTCGCTGCGGGTTGGACAAAACCAATACATCAATTATTTAAAGACAATGGCGTAAATGTTTTCTTTCAAGGACATGACCATGTATTCGCGCATGAAGTATTAGATAATGTTACAT
>CANICR010000062.1 GCA_947466405.1 Chitinophagaceae bacterium
GCAATGCAACTGCTATTTATCCAAATGCTTGGACAGAACAAAGATTGAGTGATGAACACATACCCTTGCTTTTTTACGCGCCTTCAATATTAAACCCACAACAAAGAAATGAAACAGTATCACAAATTGATGTGTTACCAACCATTGCGGGCATGATACAACAGCCCTATTTGAATACTACATTAGGCAGAAATCTTTTTGATGCATCTACAAAGCCTAATGCTGCTTTTGTCATTTATCATGCACCTGGCTGGATAGGCATCGTTAGTGACGATTATTTTTATAGAAAAAATATTAGGATAAATAAAGAAGAACTCGTTTCTGTGAAAAATGGATTGCCTCCACTAAATCAAAAAGAGATCGATTCGATAAAGAAAAGCATGTCTAACTTAACCTCTGCCATGTACGAAACAGCTAGATGGATGTTGCTGAACAATAAAAATACAGCTGAAAAAAACAATTAATGGACATTATGCCTTTTGCGCTACTAAGATTAATCGAGGCGATTCTTCTGCAATGTATTTTGATAATTGGTAGTCGCCATATACATCTTTAATTTTCAATCCTTGTGCTTCAAACAAACCTGTAAAATCCTGTAAGGTATATTTTGAAACTGTTTCTGTAAAGGAGATGTTTTTCTTTTTATTATTATCTTCTATGAGTATTTTTTTATAAAAGAATTTTTCATCATGCCATTTTGTAATGGTAAATTCAACATTGTCAATTTCTTTTTTTGATAGATGTTCTATTTGGGATTCAGTATAAGCCACATTTAAATAATCCATTACGAAAACACCATTTGATTTCAAAGATTGAGCAATACTTCTGATGGCATTTTCGTCTTCTCTTTTAGATTTAAAGTAACCAAAGCTTGTAAAAAAATTAAAAGCATAGTCGAAATAATTAATCCAGAAGGGAAGCCTCATATCGTGCTCATAAAAATGCAAATTAGATTGCTCTGATAATAACGCTTCTTGAATACTTTCATGACTAAGGTCAATGCCTACAACTTCAAATCCTTTATTAGCAAGTTGCAAAGAATGTCTGCCTTTTCCACAGGCAACATCGAGCATTAATGAATTTGGAGAAGGGGATATTTTTTTTAATAAAACGTCTATAAAATTGGCTGCTTCAGTATAATCTCTGTCTTTATAAAGTTGATGGTAATAAGGGGTGTTAAACCAATCTTTAAACCAAGTTTCTTGCATTTTGTAAAGTTAACTTTTTTAAGATAAAATAAATAATCATTTTAGGTATGTCATTGAATTACAATAAAAAGTGCCTGTATTTTAACTCACTACTCTTTATTATCTTTGCACCATAAATAAATGTGAAAATGGCACTGATAAAGAGTATTTCTGGTATACGAGGAACAATTGGCGGAATTCCGGGCGATAATTTAACGCCACTAGATATAGTTAAATTTACTGCAGCTTATGGTACTTGGCTTTTGCAATCATCAGCACAAACAGAAAAGAAAATAAAAGTAGTTGTTGGAAGAGATGGGCGCATAAGTGGAAATATGGTAAAAAGTATTGTAAATTCTACGCTGAGTTCATTAGGGATTGATGTAATTGATTTAGATTTAAGTACTACACCAACAGTAGAAATGGCGGTGAAATTTTTAAAAGCCGATGGTGGTATTATTTTAACGGCAAGCCATAATCCCAAAGAATGGAATGCACTTAAACTGCTTAATAATAAAGGCGAGTTTATCAGCGCAGAAGAAGGTAAATTAATTTTATCATTGGCTAAGAAAGAATCTTTTCATTTTACAGAAATTGATAAGCTTGGCATTATTGATAATAATGACCTTATGTTAGATGAGCACATTAAAGCCATTCTAAATAATCCATTTGTTGACACAAAAAGCATCGGGATATCAAATTTTAAGATTGTCGTTGATGTAGTGAATAGCACAGGCGCTATTGCAGTGCCTAAATTATTAGCAGCGCTTGGAGCTGATGATGTTATTGTAATCAATTCGGAGGTAAATGGTCATTTTGCCCATAACCCAGAGCCACTTCCTGAAAATTTAACAGAATTGAGCCGGGAAGTAAAAGCACATAAAGCTGATATTGGTATAGCCGTAGACCCTGATGTAGACAGACTTTGTTTTGTATGCGAAGATGGAAGCATGTTTGGTGAAGAGTATACACTTGTTGCCGTTGCAGATTACTTATTGAGTAAAAAACCTGGGAATACTGTAAGTAACATGTCATCTACAAGAGCATTAAAAGATATTACCATAAAGCATGGAGGCGAATATTTTTCTTCTGCAGTTGGAGAAGTTAATGTGGTTAATAAAATGAAAGAGGTTAATGCTGTAATCGGAGGTGAAGGGAATGGAGGTATCATCATACCTGATTTGCATTATGGCAGAGACGCATTGATTGGTATTGCATTGTTTCTGTCTCATTTAGCTACAAGTAAAAAATCTGCCAAACAATTAAGAAATACTTTTCCGGATTATTTTATCAGTAAAAATAAAGTAACCTTAGAGCAAGATGTGGATGTTGCTTCTGTATTTGAAAAAATAAAATCAAAATATAAATCACATCCTATTAATACTGATGATGGTTTGAAAATCGAATTTGACAATGACTGGGTTCACCTTAGAACAAGCAATACAGAGCCTATCATTCGAATTTATGCAGAAAGTAATTTTGAAACAACGGCAGATAATATTGCGATGCGATTAATAAAAGACATTCAAGAGTCAATTTTGCAAGTAGTGTAAATAAACTATTATGAAGAGAATTTATTTTGATAATGCGGCTACAACATCTTTAGATCCTTTGGTATTAGAAGCCATGATGCCTTATTTAACGGAGCATTTTGGCAACCCATCTTCCATTTATTCTTATGGAAGAGAAAGTAAAATAGCTATAGAGGCCGCTCGTAAAACAGTTGCAAAAATTTTAAACGCACATCCTGCAGAAATATTCTTTACTAGTGGTGGTACTGAAAGCAGCAATACTGCCATTCAGGCTTCAGTTAGAGATCTGGGATGTAAACATATAATCACTTCTGCAATTGAACATCATGCTGTAACTCATACGGTTGAACATTTTCATCATTTGGATTTAGTGAAAGTGAGTTATGTAAACATATTATCCAATGGTCATGTGGATGTAAAACATCTTGAGGAATTACTGTCTTTATCCAAAGAAAAAACATTGGTTTCCTTAATGCATGCCAATAATGAAATTGGTAATATGCTTGATTTGCATTTGGTTGGAAATTTATGTAAAAAATACAATGCTATTTTTCATAGTGATACCGTACAAACCTTGGGTCACTTTCCATTAGACCTTAGAAACACACCTGTTCATTTTATTACAGGAGCAGCTCATAAGTTTCATGGGCCAAAAGGAGTTGGATTATTATACATCAATGAAAATATAAAGATTAAGCCATTCATTTTTGGAGGCGGACAGGAGAGGAATATGCGAGCCGGAACAGAGAATTTATATGGAATTGTAGGATTTGCTAAAGCTTTACAATTGGCTACTGAGAATAATGAAAAAGACAAAACTCATATTCTAGAGATAAAAAAATACATGCAAGAGTCTTTAGAAAAATCAGGTTTTGGAGTAGGGTTCAATGGCGATGTTTTTGGAAGTAGTTTATATACCGTATTGAGTGTGAGTTTCCCTAAAACAGAAAAATCTGAATTGATTTTATTCAATCTTGATATCAATAATATTTGTGCTAGTGGCGGTAGCGCCTGCTCTTCGGGTGCAGATGCAGGTAGTCATGTAATTAGAGCTATCAATAACAATCCAAATCAGGTAACCGTTCGGTTTAGTTTTAGTAAACACAATACAAGAGAAGAAGTAGACATCGTAATAGAAAAGTTATTAGAAATCTTGAATTAGAAACCATAGCCTAATTGAGTAACTAATGCTGCTGGTAAAACAGGTAATTTTCTTCTGTCAACTAGAAAGCTATTTAGCTGAGATATTTCTTTAAAAATATAATGTTTTTCCATGGCTCCTTGTAAATAGCCGGCTCCAGAGCTTCCGCCAGTACCAATTCTGCTTCCAATCATTCTTCTAACCATATTAATATGTCTGTAGCGCCAATTTCCCATCTGATTGTCTATTTCCAATAATGTATCAAGTAATTGAAAGGGCAATTCTAATAATGGATATCCTCTGTATAGCATAATAAATAAAGCCGCCCGGCATGCTTTTGGACTAAGTGCCCTATCTGTTTTTTCGTTGTTTTCCTCAAAAATATGTTCAAATAATTGGCTATGCTGTTTTTCTGAGTCAGCTAAACTATTTGCATAAATATTTTTGTAATCATTCCAAAAAGGATGCTGGTTATCTGATGTTTTATTGCCTGAGTAATTATTCCACAATGCCTCATTATCAAAGAAAGGCATTCTTTCAAGCCATTGATTCAGCAATCCCAAAACAGAAAACCCTTCCTCAGCAGCTTTGATTGTATTAATATCTTCTTCTTTAAGTTGAGACGTATAATAATGCTGGCCGTGCCGCTGTTCAAATTTTAATCCTAATGACGCTTCAATTATTTTAAACTGCCAACTTTGAAATCCAGATGCAGGCCTTAACATGTCTCTGAAATCAAGAAAATCCATGGGAGTCATTGTTTCTAAAATATCAATTTGCTGTACAAGGACTTTTAAAATGGTGGAAGTTCTTTGTAATCGATGAACAATTGTTTGCAATTCTCCAGAATTGTCATTGAGCGAAGGTTTGCTCATGATATCAACAACAGAATTTATCTCAAATAAAATTTGTTTAAACCATAATTCATAAGCCTGATGAATTATAATAAACAACATTTCATCATGTGCCGGTGTTTTCCCTTCTTGGAAACTAACTGGATGTTGGGAATCTATTATTTTATTGAGTTCTAAATATTCGCTGTAGTAGACAGGGTTATGTGCCATGTTTTTTTATTGCAAACATAGGTATTTTGTAGGTTGAAAAACGATAAGAAAGATCAAATTATATAATATAATCAAAAGAACAAAAGGGATTTTGATAATTGATCAGATGGGTAAAACAAACGGTTATCTAATTAATATACTAGATCCTTTAGTTTGTATAGATTGGTTTTTATCAACATCGAAATAGCTAAGCGCCCATACATAAGTACCGGCATCTGAATCTTTTCCACCCATTTTCCCATCCCATTTCTTTGTCCAGTCTTCTGTGTAAAAAATCTTAGTACCATATCTGTTGTAAATACTAAATTTTAAGTCTTTCGCTTTAAAGGCATTTAAAGGGTATAGATAATCATTAAGTCCATCGCCATTAGGTGAAAAAGCACTTGGAACTGCGATGTAGCAGTTTTTTACTATCTTGATAGTGTTGGTTGCTATACTTTTACATCCAAGATTGTTTTCTATAGTTAATTGAATAGTCGCGTCGTAATTTGTTAATGGATTATCTTGATAATATTGAGTATGTAATTGTGGAGGGTTTTCAATTATAGTATACCCATTTCCAAAGTCCCATTCCCATTTTAAAATACTGTCACCTATGCTTTTATTTAAAATAATTGCTTTGTCATTTGGACAAACAAAGGGAGTGGCTTCAAATGCTGCTATCAATGTATTGTAGAGATTAAAAGTGTCTTTAAATGAAATCTTACAATTATTTTTATCGGTAACTTCCAAAGTGGTTATTTTTATACCGAAAGTTGTATAATAAACAACTGGATTTGGTGTGTTGGCGAATCCATTGTCAAAAGTCCAGTTATAATTAGTGATGGCAGTTGTATCAACAATAAAATAAGATACGGTATCGGTAGTGCACCCAAACTTAATTGTATGCGTAAATTTTGGATTTGTTTTAGTAGTTACTATAAAGGGACCAATGATGGAACCTTGAGGGATTTCATTTAAGCAATTATCTAATAAAGTATTTGCATCTGCTCCTTTCTTTATCCTTAATTTATAAGTGCCTGCTGGTAAAATATCGCTCAAGTATAATGATATAGAATCTAATTCGAAGTTATTGTTACAACCATTACCATTAGCTTGAATAATCACAGGAGAAGGAAGTACCGTACCTGACATTGTAAGGACTTCAAATTCCAGATTCCCGGAATTGGTTAAAGAGCTGCACTTTATTTTTTTATTAAACTTAACTTTTATTAATTTCCCATTACACTGATCGGCATTCACCTCTTGCATTACAGGCAAAGTATGATCTGTAATATTTTCTTTTCCTATGTTAAACGACAATGAGTAACCGCTTTGATTATTCGAATAATGACTCACTAGTAATAAATAATTATGACCTTGTATAACGGTAGGGGTAAACGCAAAGGTAGGAGTTGTTTGAGTTGAAGGGTCTGAAGCACACTGTATATAATTTACACCTGTTGCAGAGGCACCTGTAGGACCTGGACTTCCAGACCAATTCCCTGTTACAACTAAGGAATTATTATAATAAACATCAACAGGGTTATATCCGGTTATATCATATAATTGCCAATCGTAATCATCAGTAGCATTTATAGGATTAATTGTAAAACCTAAAGGACCGGTAGTGAAACAGGTGAATTTGTACCAAAAAGGGTTTTTATTTTCATAGTTTGTTGAACTTGACGTAGAGCAGCCAGGAACAAATAAATTTACTGTACTGCAAATAGGCACATTTTGCTGATAAAAAACACCCTCAGCACAAATAGGGAAAGCCGTTTCCGGATTTTGACCTAATGAATCACAATTTTGAGCTTGCAATTTTGTCACAAGGGAAAAAAGGCAAAATAGTATTAAAAATATACGATTCATATTCTTTCACAAGATAATGTAAACAAGTAAAGGTAATGCTTCAAAATATTTTGTGAAGGTATGATGGGCATCATTCAGCTTATTTTAACTTATTTTTTATTTCTTGCAATTTTAATAATGCTTCAATAGGAGTCAGCCTATTAATGTCAACATCATTGAGTAGAAGCCTAATTTCATCAAAAGTAACCGAGTGTGCATCAAAAATACTAAGCTGCATTTTTTTATTATTGATATTTTTCATTTCATTTTCTAGAGAATGATTTTCTTGATTGTTTCTACTTTCCTCAAGTTGTTGCAATATTTCGTTTGCACGATTTACTAATGAAAGAGGCATTCCAGCCATTCTGGCAACATGAATACCAAAACTATGCACACTGCCTCCTCTTGCTAATTTCCTTAAAAAAATAACTTTATTGCCTACTTCTTTATTAGTAATATGGTAATTCTTTATCCTTTCAAATTTGTTTTCTAATTCATTCAATTCATGATAATGAGTAGCAAATAATGTTTTGGGTGCAAAAGGAGACTGGTGTAAATATTCTGCAATACTCCACGCTATAGAGATGCCATCATAAGTAGAAGTGCCTCTTCCAATCTCATCTAAAATGATTAAACTTCTTGAAGTTAAGTTATTGATAATACTAGCGGTTTCATTCATTTCAACCATAAAGGTACTTTCGCCTCCACTTAGATTATCTGAAGCGCCAACACGAGTAAAAATTTTATCTGTCAAAGGTATTTTGGCAAATGAAGCGGGTACGTAACTTCCCATATGAGCCAATAATGTGATGAGTGCTGTTTGTCGCAGGATGGCACTTTTACCACTCATATTCGGTCCCGTTAGTATAATTATCTGTTGATCATTATCATTTAATGAAACGTCATTTTGAATATATGTTTCGCCAATAGGTAAGTTTCTTTCAATAACAGGATGTCGGCTGTCTTTTATTTCAAGATCTTTTCCATCGTGAAGCGTAGGCTTTTTATAATTTAATTGTATCGCATTATTTGCAAAACAACATAAGCCATCTAATACCGCCATTACATGACCATTCACCTGCATTGGTCCAATATAATCCTGCAACTCAATTAATAATTCAAGAAAAATTTGTTGTTCAATTTGAACTATTTTTTCTTCAGCACCTAATATTTTTTCTTCATAGGTTTTTAATTCAGGAGTTATGTATCTTTCTGCATTTGCTAATGTCTGTTTCCTAATCCAGGTTTCAGGAACTTTGCTTTTATTAATATTGGTGACTTCTAAGTAATAGCCAAAAACATTATTGAAACTAATTTTAAGAGATGAAATGCCGGTTTGTTGTGATTCTTTCTGTTGTAATTCAATTAGGTAATTTTTGCCGCCGCTTGAAATGGCTCTTAGCTCATCTAATTCAGCATGAACACCGGTTGCAATTAAGCCGCCCTTGTTGGAAACCGCTGGAGGATTTTCGTGAATTTCTTTTAATATTTTATCTAGGATATAATGACTTGGATTTAAAGAACCACCAAGCCGTTTTAAATACTCATTATTGGTGATTTCGCAAATTTCTTTAATAGCTAATGTTTGTTGCAGTCCTTTTGCAATTTGTAAAACCTCTCTAGGATTTATTTTTTTTAGAGGTACTTTAGCGGCTAATCTTTCCACATCGCCCGCTTGTTTGATATGGTGACAAATTTTTTGTCTAATGTCTTCTTCTTTCATAAGAAACTCAACCAATTCCAACCTTTCATTAATCTGATGTAAATTATTTAATGGCATGAGCATCCATCTCTTTAAGAGACGTGCCCCCATTGGTGAAATGGTATTGTTAATTACATTAAATAGCGTTTGATCTTTATCGTTATTGCTTAATAATTCTAGATTGCGAATTGTAAATCTGTCCATCCACAAATGCTCCTCTCTGTTAATTCTTTGAAGTGAACGGATATGTTGTAAGTTTGGATGTTCCGTATCTTTCAAGTAATGTAAAATAGCCCCGGAGGCAATGATACCTGCAGACAAACCCTCTATACCAAATCCTTTTAAACTATGAGTGCCAAAGTGTTTGAGTAAATTTTCCGTGGCATAGGATTCTGTGAAAATCCATTCTTCTAGAAGGTAGGTAAAAAAGGACTTGCCAAAATTATCTTTAAAAAATTGTTGTTTACTTCTTTGAAAAACAACTTCTGCAGGCTGGAGTGTTTGTAGTAATTTATCTGTATAATCCTTGTCTCCTTCTGCAACAAAAAACTCGCCGGTAGAAATATCTAAAAAAGCTATTCCTATATTATTCTCTTCTATGTGTAAAGCAGCCAAAAAATTATTGCTATTATGCTCCAATAATTTATCATTGACAGCAACGCCAGGGGTAACCAATTCTGTTACACCTCTTTTTACAATCCCTTTAGCCATTTTAGGATCTTCCAATTGATCACAAATGGCAACCCGGTAACCTGCTTTTACTAACTTATGTAAATAGGTGTCTAAGGCATGATGTGGAAATCCGGCTAATTCTAAAGAGGAAGCATTGCCATTATTTCTTTTCGTTAACGTAATTCCTAAAACAGCAGAAGTATTGATTGCATCTATGCCAAATGTTTCATAAAAATCGCCTACTCTAAATAGAAGGATGGCATCAGGATATTTAACCTTGATGGCATTATGCTGCTGCATTAATGGAGTTTCGCCGGTTGCTTTTGCCATAAGTGACAAATTTAATAAATAGATACCTAATTACACGGAGTTCAATCATATTTTAAATTTTAGAAGCCATTAACCAGATGAACATCAAAGAATCTATATGAATTGGTTGTAACCACAGCTTTTAAACTGTTAATAAGACTTTATATTGTTTTGATTTCATTATGTAAATTTGAGGAGTAATAACTTTTTGTAGAAGTAGAAAGGATGAATAAAAAAGCCTAACAAATTATTAAAGTAAAATAGCCATTTGATTAATTTTAGTAAAGTGATCACAAAAAAGAAAAAATTTATCATAAGCGGACCTTGTAGTGCAGAAACGGAAATTCAATTAATTGAGACAGCAAAGGAATTAGCCGCTATTGGAAAAATTGATGCATTGAGGGCTGGTATTTGGAAACCAAGAACTAAGCCTGGCATGTTTGAAGGAGTTGGAACAATAGGATTATCCTGGCTGCTAGAAGCAAAAAAAATAACAGGACTGCCAACAGTTGTTGAGGTAGCCACAGCAAAACATGTAGAAGAAGCTATCAAATTTAATGTAGATATTTTATGGCTAGGTGCTAGAACCACGGTCAATCCATTTAGCGTGCAGGAAATAGCCAATGCCTTAAAAGGAATACAAATTCCGGTTTTTGTAAAAAATCCTATTAATGCAGATATAGAATTGTGGAGCGGTGCTATTCAAAGAATACAACAAGCAGGCATAGAACAAGTTGGGATGATTCATCGAGGATTTTCAACCTACGGAAATACAGAATATAGAAATGCGCCGATGTGGCACTTGCCTATAGAAATGAAAAGACGTTTCCCTGACTTAATGCTTCTTTGCGACCCCTCTCATATTTGCGGCAACAGAAAATCAATTCAATCGGTTGCCCAAAAATCAATTGATCTTGATTTTGATGGCCTGATGATTGAAAGCCATATTGACCCTGATCATGCCTGGAGCGATGCCAATCAACAAATAACGCCAACAACACTGAGTCAGCTCCTTGATGATTTAATTTGGAGAAATGAAATCACCGACAAAGAAGAATTTTTGAGCGCATTGAATGGACTTCGAGAACAAATCAATCAAATTGATGATGAATTGATGACGTTGTTGAGTCACCGAATGAAAATTGCTGATAAAATTGGTGCTTATAAAAAAGC
>CANICR010000063.1 GCA_947466405.1 Chitinophagaceae bacterium
CTATTTCTGTTTCAGCTAAATCAACGGCAGTAAATGCCGCACAATTTATACAATAATCAATATTATTGTTGCTAAATAAATCCTCTACAGCTGTTATATTATCAATCGATAAATCCTGCTTAGAAACAAAGAGGAAATTATACTTAGGATATTTCTCACTCAATACCCTACATTCGTTTCCTAATTGACCATTGCTGCCTGTTATAAGAATTAATTTTTTCAACTGAATATTTATTAAAAAACAAAATTATTTACACAAGCTGAAAAAGTAGGCTGCAGTTTGTCTTTATCGGAAATCATTTGCTTATCCACAGGTATTTTCCAATCAATTTGTAAAGTCGGATCAAAAAATTGCACCCCTCCTTCTAACGACTTATCATAAAACGCATCGCATTTATAAAAAACTTCTGCCGTTTCTGAAAGTACAGAATAGCCATGTGCAAAACCAACGGGAATATATAATTGTTTCTTATTTTCAGCTGACAATTCTATTGAAAAATGTTTACCGAATGTAGGAGATCCTTTTCTCAAATCTAATACTACGTCTAATATTGAACCACTTAGTGCTCTTATAAATTTCGTTTGTGCAGCAGGGTTAAGTTGATAATGCATCCCCCTGATTACGCCATAACTAGATTTTGCTTGATTGTCTTGTACAAATGTAGTATCAATGCCAAATTCTGTACAAACCTTATCATTGTAACTTTCAAAAAAATAACCACGACTATCCTCAAATACGATAGGTTCAAATACAAATAATCCAGCAAAGTCAGTTTTAGTAAAAGGCATATAGACTTAATTATTATTTAAGTGATGAATAGTATTAATAATCCCTGTTATAAATGTTGAAACAGGTGTATAGCCTAACATTTTATTAGCAAGTGAAATATCAGCAAGAGAATCCCTTACATCACCTATTCTTGAATCTCTGTAAATTGGCTTCATTTGAGCATTTAATTCATTTGCACAAAGAGAAAATAGTTGATTAATAGAATACTTTTCACCAAAAGCTATATTATACACTTTGTTAAAAGCTTCAGTATTATCACAAAGCATCCCCTTAATATTTGCCTGAACAGCATTGTCCACATAGGTAAAATCTCTGGTCTGCTCTCCATCTCCATTGATATATACAGGTGTTTTATTTTTTATACCATTAATAAACAAAGGAATTACTGCCGCATAAGGTCCATTGGGGTTTTGTCTTGGTCCAAAAATATTAAAATATCTAAATCCCATAAGTTTAATTCCATAAACTTCAGAAAAAACCTGCGCATATAACTCATTTGTTTTTTTGGTAACAGCATACGGCGACAAACAATTACCTACCTTATCTTCTTTTTTGGGTAATGATATTTCATCTCCATATACCGATGAGGAGGATGCATATACAAAGCATTTCACATTGCATTCTATTGACGCCTTCAATATATTTACAAATCCACCAACATTTACATCATTGAAATACATGGGCTCCAGGATAGACCTAGGTACCGATCCTAGTGCTGCTTGATGAGAAACATATTCTATTCCATCACAGGCTTTTTTACAAGTTTCAAAATCCCTGATGTCCCCTTTTATAAATTCAAAAGCTGTATACTTATTTAAAATAGAAATAGTTGATTCAAAACCATTTACCATATTATCCAACACCCTTACTTTTTTTGCATGATGCTTTAGTAAGTATTCGGCAATATGGCCACCAATAAAGCCCGCGCCACCAGTAACTAAAAATGTTTTATTTGAAATGTCTGTATGATGAAAAATATTCTCGTGCATGAAAAACTATTCATTAATTTTTATAAAGTCCAATAGGGCCTACTTGTAATTTTCCCTCTGTAGAACCCTTTTATATCTGCAATTAATCCATTCTGCTTTGTTAATGCACTAAAATATGCATCATCAAATAATTTATACTCATTGTGAGGAACAGAAATTATAACCGCATCATAATCATTAGCAATAGCAGTAGTTAATTCAAGCCCATATTCTTTTTTCAATTCTTTACTGTTTGCATTTGGATCAACTAAATGCACATTCAAAGAAAATAATTTTAACTCCTTAACAACATCTGCCACTTTACTATTTCGAATGTCACTTACATTTTCCTTAAATGTAACACCCATAACCAATACTTTAGCTTCTTTAATATTACCAGTAAATTGAACGATATGTTGTAATATTTTTTTTGCAACATATTCGGCCATCCCATCATTAATTACTCTTCCAGCCAAAATAACCTGACTTTCATATCCTAGCTTTTTCGACTTGTGGGTTAGGTAATAAGGATCAACACCAATACAATGTCCGCCTACCAAACCAGGTTGGAATTTTAAAAAATTCCATTTAGTTCCTGCAGCATCTAAGACTTCGTAGGTATTAATATTCATTTTGTCGAAAATAATTGATAACTCATTCATTAAAGCAATATTTAAATCGCGCTGCGTATTTTCAATAATTTTAGCAGCCTCAGCAACTTTTATTGAAGATGCTTTGTGCACTCCTGCCATTACAACCAATGAATACACTTGTGCAATGGTATCCAAACTTTCTGCACAACATCCACTAACCACCTTAATAATAGAACTGATGGTATGCTCTTTATCTCCCGGATTTATTCGTTCAGGTGAATACCCTACTTTATAATCTATGCCCATCTTTAACCCAGACATTTTTTCAATTATTGGTACGCAATCCTCTTCTGTGCATCCTGGATAAACAGTACTTTCATACACTACGTAGTCGCCTTTTTTAATTACTTTTCCAATTGTCTCGCTTGCTTTTTGTATTGGTATTAGATTGGGGATATTATGTTCATCAACAGGGGTTGGCACCGCAACAATAAAGAAGTTTGCTTTTTTTAAAACGTCTAAATCATTTGTAAATTCAATATCACAATTTTCAAAGGCCGATTTTTCAATTTCATTACTTGGGTCTATACCCTGCCGCATTAGGTTAATCCTATCTATATTTATATCAAATCCAATCACCTTCACTTTTTTAGCAAAAGCCAATGCAATTGGTAAGCCAACATAACCTAATCCGATTAATGCCAGCGTTTTTTCTTTTTTGATTAACTCCTGATACATCTTTAATTTTTATGCGTACTTCCTACTAATAAATTCCAGAGGTTGTTTGTTCAAATCCTCTTTTGTTAAACTTTTAAAGTACTCATAGGTTATTTTTAATCCTTCAGCTCTTTTCACTTTTGGCTCCCATCCTAACAACTCTTTTGCTTTACTAATATCCGGTTTCCTTTGTTTTGGATCATCTTCTGGTAATGGTTTATATATAATCTTCTGATTAGACTCCGTAAGTTTTAAAATCTCTTCCGCAAAATCTTTCAAGGATATTTCATCTGGATTTCCAATATTTACAGGATACGCATGATTGCTCATTAATAAGCAATAAATACCTTCAACCAAATCATCAACATAACAAAAACTCCTTGTTTGACTTCCATCTCCAAATACAGTTAAATCTTCTCCCCTCAAGGCCTGCCCAATGAATGCCGGCAATGCTCTTCCATCATTCAATCTCATACGAGGTCCATATGTATTGAATATTCGAATAATCCTAGTTTCTACCTGATGAAAATTATGATACGCCATTGTTATCGCTTCTTGAAAACGCTTCGCTTCATCGTATACACCTCTAGGGCCAACAGGATTAACATTTCCCCAATAATCTTCTTTTTGAGGATGAACTAATGGATCGCCATACACTTCGCTTGTACTTGCTACTAATATTCTTGCTTTTTTGGCTAAAGCCAACCCTAAGCAATTATGTGTTCCTAAAGAACCGACTTTTAATGTTTGTATCGGTATTTTTAAATAATCTATTGGACTTGCAGGTGATGCAAAATGAAGAATATAATCCAATTCACCAGGCACATGAATAAATTTGGAAACATCATGATGATAAAATTCAAACTCTTTTAATTTAAACAGATGTTCGATATTTTTCAAATCTCCTGTAATTAAATTATCCATGCCTACTACATCAAACCCTTCAGCAATAAATCTGTCACAAAGGTGGGAACCTAAAAATCCTGCAGCTCCTGTTATTAATATTCTTTTTTTTCTCACAAATATCTTTTTTAAGCTTGAGTGATACTTTTTCTGCCAACACTTTCATAGTGGAATCCTAATTGTTTCATTAAAAGCAAATCAAATAAATTTCTACCATCAAAGATGGCCTTGTTTTTTAATAGGCTTGATATCTTATCAAAATCAGGAGCTCTAAATTCGTTCCATTCTGTTGCAATAATTAAAGCATCCGCATTTTTCAAAGCGTCATATTGATTATCACAAAATTGAATGGTATTGCCTAATATTTTTTTGGAATTTTCCATAGCCTCAGGATCAAATGCAGTAACCGTTGCACCATTTTTTAAAAGGTGCTCGATCATATAGAATGCCGGAGCTTCCCGAATATCATCCGTATTAGGCTTAAATGCCAAACCCCATATTGCAAAATGTTTTCCTTGTATATTTTCTTTAAAATAATTTTTAACTTTTGGCATCAAATGAACTTTTTGCAATTCATTCACCTCCATTACCGCCTCTAATATTTTGAAATCATAATTAACCTCAGTTGATGATTTTGATAATGCCTGAACATCCTTTGGAAAACAACTGCCCCCATAGCCAATGCCCGGAAATAAAAACCTTTTCCCAATTCTTTCATCACTTCCAATTCCTTTTCTTACCATATCCACATCTGCACCCAATCGCTCACATAGTTGAGCAATTTCATTCATGAAAGTAATTTTCACTGCTAAAAAAGAATTAGCAGCATACTTTGTAAGTTCTGCAGACTTTTCATCCATGAAAATAATTGGATTGCCTTGTCGAACAAAAGGAGCATATAATTCATTCATTAATTTTATAGCTTTTTCAGAAGTAGTACCAATAACTACTCTGTCTGGCTTCATAAAATCTTCTACAGCTACCCCTTCCCGCAAAAACTCAGGATTACTAATGACATCAAATGAATGCTCTATATTAGTTGTAGCATTACTTAGTATGGCATTGTTAACTTTTTCTGCAGTACCTACTGGCACTGTACTTTTATCAATGATTACTTTATAATCTTTTGGTGTTAATAATTTTCCTAGTTGCGATGCAACATTCAAGATGTACGACAAATCTGCGCTGCCATCTTCTCCTGGAGGAGTAGGCAAAGCAAGAAAAATAACTTTGGCGTCTTGAATCGCTTCTTCAATATTTGTAGTAAATGTCAATCTTCCTTCTTTTTGATTGCGAAGAAATAACTTCTCCAAGCCAGGTTCAAATATTGTAATTTGACCGCCAGACAATTTCGTTACTTTATCATTATCGATATCAACACAAACTACATTGTTTCCCGTTTCTGCAAAACATGTTCCAGTAACCAATCCAACATACCCAGTACCAATGACTGCAATTTTCATACTTTTTTTTTACTTTTTATTAATAAATTCTACCACTTTTTTACAAATAAATGCTTGTTGCTCTTCCTCTAATTCAGTATGAATTGGTAACGAAATGACTCTTTCTGTTAACCAATCTGTTAATGGCAATTCATAGGCACTACCACCAAATGCATCAAACATTTTTTGACGATGAGCGGGAACAGGATAATAAATCATTGATGGAATTCCATTTTCTGAAAGAAATGTATTTAACGCATCTCTATCTGCATTTTGAAGTATTAATGTATATTGATGAAATACATGATTATTATTTTTCGCTCTGAAAGGAGTTACAATTTCGGTATACTCATTAAACGCATGATCGTAGTAATCAGCCGCCTTTCTTCTTGCCTTATTATATTCGTCCAGATGTTTTAATTTAATATCCAGAATCGCAGCTTGCACGGCATCTAATCTTGAATTACAACCCACTACATCATGATAGTATCTTCTACTTTGACCATGTGATGCAATCATTTTCAATTGCTCTGCCAATGCATCATCATCTGTAAAAATCGCTCCCCCATCACCAAAAGCTCCAAGGTTTTTTGACGGATAAAAAGAAGTACAGCCTATGTGACCAATGCTTCCGGTCTTCTTTTTTCTGCCATCTGAAAAAACATATTCATTTCCAATTGCTTGAGCATTGTCTTCAATAACAAATAAATGATGCCTATTGGCTATATCCATTATCGCTTCCATTTCTGCCGCATGTCCATAAAGGTGAACGGGTATGATTGCTTTTGTTTTTGGAGTAATTGCCTTTTCAATAGCTGCTGGATCGATGCAAAATGTTCGCTTATCCACTTCTACAAAAATGGGCTTTATGCCAAGTAATGCAGCTACTTCTACGGTAGCAATGTATGTAAATGAAGGTGTTATAACCTCGTCGCCGGCCTTCAACCCTAAAGCCATCATAGCAATTTGAAGGGCATCCGTTCCATTGGCACAAGGAATAACATGTTTACTTCCATTGTATGTAGCGAGATTCATTGCAAAATCATTTACAATTTTACCTCCAATGAACTGAGAACTCTCCATTACATTAATTACAGCCTCATCCACTTCCTTTTTTATTTTCAAATATTGGTTTTTGGTATCTACCATTTGTAAAGCCCTCATAAATCAAGCATTTTAGCCTTGCGAAGATACTATAATGAGGCTAATATTGCAAAGCATATGATTGTGTTGATTTTATGATTAAATGACTGTATTTTTGGTGCAAAATCATCCAATTGAGTATTTTTTTTTACAACTTATCCATCTTTTTATACGGCAAGCTTATATATATAATTTCATTCTTTAATAAGAAAGCCGATTTATGGATTAAAGGTAGAATCGAAACAGAAAAATTCCATTTCAAAGAAAAAACAATATGGATGCATTGCGCAAGCCTTGGCGAATTTGAACAAGGAAGACCACTTATTGAATTACTTAAAATAGAATACCCGCAATACCCTATTGTAATTAGTTTCTTTTCGCCTAGCGGTTATGAAATTAGAAAAAATTATCCCTTAGCCACTAAAGTCATTTATCTTCCTTTAGACACAACCACTCAAGCAAAAAAAATAATTGATAGCATTAATCCCGCAATCGTTATTTGGGTTAAATATGAATTCTGGTGGAATCATTTAGCTGAAATAAAAAAACGCAATATTCCTGTAATATTAACAGCAGCCATTTTTAGAGATTCTCAACCCTTTTTTAAATGGTACGGACAAAGCTGGAGAAAAGGAATCCAGTTATTTCACTTTTTATTTGTTCAAAATAAAACATCGCTTGAATTACTTAATAGTATCAATATAAACAATGCAGCAATCGTTGGTGATACTCGCTTTGATAGAGTTAAAAAAATAGCTGATAACCAAACAGACATTCCATTTATTAAAGATTTTATCAATGGCTGTAAAGTAATCGTTGCCGGTAGCACCTGGGAAGCTGATGAAAAATTATTTGCTCCAACAATAATTAACTTAAAAAATATTAAATTTATCATTGTTCCACACGATATACATCCTGCCAATATCATCAGATTAAAAAAGAATTTTAAAAACTCGGCATCTTATTCGGAAGTGATTAAAAATGACGCTCTTGCTCTATCAACCAACTTTCTTATAATAGATTCAATAGGATTGCTTTCTACTTTATACCAATATGCAAACATCGTTTATGTTGGCGGCGGATTTGGCAAAGGAATTCACAATATACTTGAACCTGCTGTGTATGGAGTACCTGTTTTATTCGGACCAAATCATGAAAAATTTGCCGAAGCCACAGAAATGATTAATCGTGGTGGTGGCTTCAGTATTAAAAATTCTATAGACTTTACATCAACGGTAATGACCTTGCTGAATAATAATGAAGCGATATCCTTAGCGGGCAAAAATTCGAAAGATTATGTATTGAGTAACTTAGGTGCAACTGAAAAAATAAACGCCTATATAAAACTAAATCGTCTTTTAACTAATTGATTAAACTGCTTTACCGCATCACTATTTTCTATCCAACCTAATTTTAACTTCAACTCTCTTCTAATCCAATATTCAGCTTCTGGATAAATAGAAAATGCATTTATTGTTTTAATACTTCTTTCATACATCACCTCATCACCTAAAAATAATTCATTGATAAATAAAAAACGATCATTAATCCCAATCGCTTTCTTTAAATCTTTTATGGGCGCTTCTGAAAATGATTCACTAATTTCTTTGCCTTCCAATTTTAGCTTATCATTTAAAGAATCTTCTTTCTCATTTTTTACAATAGCTTTTGAAAGAATTTCATTGTTTGACTTTTGATGAATTAAAGTCGGAATATCTTCTATTGGATCAAATTGTATTACTGGTTTATTTTTAATACTAGCAGATATTTTAGCTGCTGCACTTTTTTTAATTTCATCTAATTCCGCCTCAATTTCAACTTCATCTAAATGTAAAACATGTACCACTTTTTCCTCCTCAATAACTTGATTTATTTCAACTTCTTTTTCATCTTGATTTTCCAAACTGGTTTCTTCCACCAAATTTGGCATTTCCGCAATTTCAGGAAGGTGTATACTATAAGCTGGCTTTTTATCAATGAACACTTCCGATGATTTCAAATGCGACAATTCAGATTGTAACATTTGTACGGTCATCATTAGTTCATCAAGCGAAGCGTTTTTCACTAGTTGTTCTTGAAGTCTTTCACTGAGTGTAACCACCCTGTCCATATCAAACTATTTAGGTATTATTTGTTGATTTTGATTTTTTTCATTGCAATTAATCTGTAATCTTTGCATGAACTAATAATAAAGTTACAAACTCAATCTTAAAAAAAATCAATAATGTTTATAGAACCTAGTTTTAAAGGCGAAAAAAGAGGATGGATTGAAGTAATCTGCGGAAGCATGTTTAGCGGAAAAACAGAAGAATTAATCAGAAGACTGAAAAGAGTTAAAATTGCCAACTTAAAGGTTGAAATTTTCAAACCTGCCATTGACACCCGTTATGATGATACGAAAATTGTAAGTCATGATACCAATGCCATTCACTCTACTCCTGTTTCATCGGCTAACGATATTCTAGCATTAGTCAATGATGTAGATGTTGTAGGTATTGATGAAGCACAGTTTTTTGATAATGAAATCACTGCCATATGCGAAACACTTGCCCTAAGAGGAATCAGGGTTATTGTAGCCGGTCTGGATATGGACTATAAAGGAAATCCATTTGGACAAATGCCCAATCTACTTTCTATCGCCGATTATATCACCAAACTGCATGCTATTTGCATGAAATGTGGGAATATTGCCAATATAAGTTATAGAAAAACAGCCGACGCCGGCCAAGTTGTATTAGGTGAAAAAGATATCTATGAACCAAGGTGCAGGCAATGTGCTCAACAAAATGATTAGTTTTCTACTATTCTAATCCCATTAATCTAATACAATAATTCATGTCCCAATATTTTAAAATAGGAAAATTTGCAGCTAGCCATGGCCTGCTGGGCGAATTGATTTTACAACATAGCCTAGGGAAAAAAACAACTCTTAAAGGACTAGAAGCTTTATTTATTGAAGAACAACCAGATAATTTCATCCCCTATTTTATTGAAAAAACTTCCATAAAAAACGAAAAAGAAACCTATATAAAAATTGAAGGTATCAATAACAAAGAAGTAGCAAGAAAATTAACACCTAAAGAAGTTTGGCTGGAAGAAGCTGATTTTAAAAAATATGCCCAACAATCTGCCCCCATCGCGTTATTAGGCTTTCGTATTATCAATGACGAGATTGATCTTGGAGAAATTATAGAAGTAATAGAACAACCTCATCAGATTTTATGTACCATCCTATATAAAGGAAATGAAGCATTGATTCCCATTCATGAAGGAAGCCTAATTAAAATAGACAAAAAAAACAAAAAGATATTTGTAGATTTACCAGAAGGACTACTAGAAATTTATGAATAATTCTACAAAAAACTAAGGCTCTATTTTTACGAAAAAATAATTACGGTCCTGCTTATTAGCAACTACCTGACCATTACTACCGGCAAGCCTAAGTGTCGTTGTTCCTATAGAATCCCAAAATTGTCGTTGTTGTTCCGTACTTGAAATATTCGTGTAGCCAAGATATTGGGAACAAGGATTTCTACTATCAAAAAACATATTGGAATAATAATAATTACTGATGCCAATAGTAATTATATACAATCCAGCCTCGCCTGCAACTAGCATGGGCTTCAATCGATTGTATGGATCAGACCTATTGTATAAAAAATTTATTCCCGTATTGGAAGTCAATTGAAGATATCCTTCCGTTACCATTGGATTAAATTCAATATTAGCATAATTCAATTCTGGGCCAGCACCATTATTGACTACCTTATAGGGCTGTATACTAGCATACATTGTATAACAAGGATCTATCAGATCATCGCCTTTGTTGGATTTAAAAGTATCACAGATTACAGAAGACATTTTAATGGTATCTAAAACATGAAAAGACTGATAA
>CANICR010000064.1 GCA_947466405.1 Chitinophagaceae bacterium
CATTGCTTCTAGTACAAAAACAATCTCTACACAATCTGCTATAAGTTCTATTAAATTAAATAGCACCGTTGGTATAAATCGCTTTTATACACTTAATAGTCCTGATGGTTTTTCTGGCAATTTTACTGGAACCTATAATTTCTCTAATTCATCCGACTTATTAGGAACACCTACCTTGAATAATTTAGTTAATGCTATAAATACATCAGGTAATACATGGATTTATAATGGAAAAGTAACTTCAAGTACATCTACAAGCGTAACTACTAATTCAACTTCTTCTTTAGGAGATGTTGTGTTTGTTTCACCAAATGCATTAACAATCACCGCTGATTCAAAAACAAAAAATCTAGGCGAACAAGATCCTGTGTTTACTTATTCATTAACGAGTGGTGCTTTAAATAACGGGGATTCTCTAATAGGAACATTGACAAGAGAATCGGGGGATACTTCAGGAATATATGCCATTCAACAAGGAACCGTTTCTGTTTCTCCAAATCCTGATAATTATTCTATTAATTTTATTGCTGCAAATCTAATTATATTAAGTACGGATCCTATTATCACTGTTAGCTCAAGTTCTTTAAATACATTCCCTTCAATTTCTGTAGGATCTGTTAGTAGCACCCCTCAAAGTTTCAGCATTTTAGGAGCAAATTTAGCAAGCAATGATATTGTTGTAACCGCTCCAACCAATTTTGTGTTGTCGCTTACACTCAATGGAACCTATACTAATAGCGTATCACTAAGTCCGGTTAATGGATTAGTTAGTTCTACATTAGTATATGCAAAGTATAGCCCTACAGGCAATGGATCGAATTCAGGAAATATTGTTGTTTCCAATACAACATCCAATGTAATTATCAGCAACTCAAATATTAATGTAAGTGGCTATCAAAATAAATACTATTACAAAGGCACAGGATCACTTGCAACTTTATCGAGTTGGTCAGGTACTTTAAATGGCACGGGCTCTACTTCACCAAGCAATTTTTCTACCGCTGGAATAACTTATGTAATACCTACAAATGCTTCCACAACAGAAGCATGGACAGTTTCAGGTACTGGTTCTAAAATTGTATTAGGCGATCAATCTGTTTCAGGAGTTTCTTTATCAATTGAAAGTGGATTTCCTATTTCAGGATTAATTGATATTACCTCAGCTTCAAGCGGTTCAAATAGTTTAGTTGTTAAAGATGCTACACTTCCTTCTTTGGGTAGTTTAGATTCTACATCAGAGTTACATCTTCAAAATTCATTTACTATATCAACTGCATTACCTCAAATTGGAAATTTATTTGTGGATGGTACAAATAATACATTGACACTTGCAACTGGTTCTTCATTACAAATTCAATCTTCTTTAACAGTTGCTGCTGGTTGTACCTTATTTAGCCAAGGAACATCAAGTATTTATACGGTAATAAAAACAGGAGGTACTGTTACTATTAATGGCACTTTCAAAACATCAAAAGCTACCGGTTTAGTAAGTTTTAATGCAGGAAGTGGAAGTACAAGCTTAGGTGCAATACAATTTGTAGATGCCGAAAATCAAGGGGTTAATTTTATTCTAGGAAATAGTAGCACTGTTGAATATGTAAGAGATGCATCAGCTACTACTCAAATTATTACTGCAAGAACAGATTATAGTAATTTAACTATTTCTGGTTCAGATAATAATAAAAATATCAATGGGCCTTCAGTAGTGTCTGGCACTTTCACCGTAACAAAATCAACAGGTGCTAGCTTAAACACATTAACTGGCACATTAACTGTAAACGGAACATTAATACTTGGTGACACATTGAAAAGATCTTCATTAATTACATTTGGCGATAGTGCAACAATAAGCAGATCAACCGGCACTTTAGATAGTATGCCTAGTTTTAATGGAGTAGTTAATTTAATATACACTGGTACAACAGCAGTGACAATGGGTCTTGAATCTCCAACAAATATTTCGAAAATATATAACCTTACTGTCAATAATTCAGGCGGGGTTACAATGGATACAAGTAAAACAATAAATGGAACACTAACATTAACTTCAGGAGCATTAATAGCTAGTGGAAAAACGTTAACGTTGAATGGCAATCCAATGGCTATAACAGCTGGAACAATCACGACTGATTCCACTTCAAATATTATTTTTGGTGGAAACAATGCAGGTCCATTCTCAATACCAAGCTCCGTTAATTCATTAAATAATTTAACAATTGATAATGGCAATATCAATCCAGTTGTAGTTAATGCCTTGGGATCAATTTCAATAAAAGGTTTATTAAACTATAATAATGATTCGCTCGCAATTGGCAATACTACGCTATCAATCAATGGTGCACCAATCAGCGGTAATGGTGGATTAGTAACAACTTCTTCTTCTAGTTTAAGTTTTGGAGGCAATAACGCTGGTCCATTTTACATCCCTGCTTCCGTTAGAAATTTGAACAATATTACAATCAACAATAGCAATGCAACCCCTGCTACATTAATAGCTAATTCAGCTATTACAGCCAGTGGCTCATTGAACTTAACAAATGGAAAATTTAACGATAACGGATATACGATAAATATCGGAGGAAATATCTCGGGAAGTGGAAGTCACATAGGTTCTGGTAAATTAAGAATGACAGGTTCTTCAAAATCAATCAGTTCAGTCACTTTAAATAATATAGAAATCGCCAATGGCGGTTCTGTATCTACTTCTAGTGCAACCATTGGCGGTACATTGGAAATGAACGGAGGTAATTACACAGCAGGTAGTGGTAATACAACGAAATTTTTAAACGGAGCTACAATTATCAGAGCAAGTTCAGGTGCGTTCAATGTATCTAACGGATTCTATGTATTTGGAAATAGCTCAACTGACTTAATAAATCTTATTATCAGAAGCAATGTACCTTCTTCTGCTGAGTGGCCATCAAGTACTAGTCCGGGTAAAATTGGCCGAGTTACAATTGATAGCTCTTATACATACTCTATTGCCTCTTCAGCAAGTAGAGAAGCTACTTCAATGATATTAAACGGATCCTTTGCCGACAATGGCGCAACGGTTACTATAAAAGGTAATATTACTGGAGTAGGAACTCATACTGGTATTGGAAAAATATTAATTAATAACAATGCAGATACATCAATAATTTCAGGTGTTACTTTAAATAATGTTGAAGTAAATAATACAGGTAATGGTATCATTAACTTAGCCACTAATACAACATTTAATGGAAACTTAACTTTATCAAGTGGATCTCTAAATGTTGGCAATGACTCTTTAACATTAAAAGGAGTAATCAATACCAGCAATGGAAAACTCACAACAGACTCAACTTCAACATTGATTCTAAGTGGGTCAACGGCCGAAGCTGTGGTTGTTCCAAACACCGTAACAACTTTAAAGAATTTTTCAATCAATAAAACAAATGCTAGCCCTGTTAAAATAACAGCAAACGGATCATTAAGAGTAGATAGTGTTTTTAATATTTCTGATGATACACTTTCAATTGGATCTAATACCTTGACTTTAAATGGCAACCCAATTGAAGTTAATTCAAAATTATTAACCACCTCATCTTCTTCATTAGTTTTTGGAGGTAATAAAGCAGGTCCATTTAATATTCCTTCTAGTGTTTTGTTATTGAATATATTAACCATCAATAACAATAATGCAACACCCGCAACATATAATGCAAATTCTTCGTTTACCACTTCAAGTTCAATAAATATTACCAAAGGCACTTTTAGTGACAATGGATTTATTGTAATTGCCGCCGGAAATATCAATGCCGATTCTGGATATTTTATTGGAACTGGTAAAATCAGATTAACTGGAACTGGTAAAAATCTTTATGCTAGAAGAATGACAAATCTTGAAACATACGGCACAGCTACTGTTTCAAATGTTAGAGCTACTATATCTGGTACCTTTACAATGAATGGTGGTAATGTTACCATTAATGCAAATAGTGGAGTTGCGAATACGTTAACTATGGCTAATGGATCTAACATCATAAGATATTCTGGTAATATGGTATCTTCAGGAGGTTCGTTTTTTGTGGGCACGTCTTCAACGGATAGCATGTCATTAACTATCAGAGGAAACCTAACAAGTACAATTGAATTCCCAGGTGGAAGTGGAAACCCAGGTAGAATTAAATTATTGACTATTGATTCAGGTTATACATATACATTAACATCCTCTGGAAAAGGAATCGTTAATTTATTAATGAATGGTAATTTAGCTGATGGCGGAGCTATATTAACAGTAAGGGGTAATGTAAGTGGAATAGGCACACATTCAGGGACAGGACGTATTTCACTTACAACGAATACAATTCCATCTACCATTCAAGGTGTTACCTTAGGCAATGTTGAAATTAATCAAACTGCAGGATGTAAAATTTTGAATAATACTTCTGTTGCTAAATTATATTTAACCTTAGGCGTTATCTCAACAGATTCTTTCAAATTAATTACGAGAGATTCTGTTTTTAACACCACTAATGCAGGATGGATTTATGGAAACTTACAAAAACCAGTTAATGCAATTGGAAATTATACTTTTGAATTAGGAGATAGTACGTTAAACTATTCTCCAGCAACCTTAAATATCACATCTGTAAATACTAGCGGAAGTATTGTAGCTACAACTAAAAACAGATTAACAAATCAAGTAAGTTACAATACGCTTGCATTAAACAAATTGAAAGCACTAAATAGATATTTCAATTTAAAAAGTATAGATGGATTTTCTGGGAATTATGTTGGAACATATTCTTTCATGCCAACAGATACAATCGGCAACCCAATTATCAGCGAATTAAGAACCGCTGTAAATACTAATGGAAGCTCATGGAGTTATCCTGGTCAGGTCACTGCTAGTACATCATCAACTGTTACTGTTCCAAGTAATAATTATTTCGGTGATGTAGTATTTGCTTCAGCTAATGCAATTACTATTAATGCAAATCAGGGCTATAAAAATTATGGTGATCCAGAACCAACATTAACCTATACCCTTAATGGAACTCTAAATAATGGGGATTCTATTGTCGGAGCTTTAACTCGTGATCCAGGCGAAGACGCAGGAGTTTACGGTATACAACAAGGCACTATTGCTATTTCTCCAAATAGTGCAAATTATATTTTAAATTATGTGCCGGCTGATTTTGTGATTCTTGCAGATCTTAATCCAATTACCTCATTCAATGCAACGCACATTTCAGATAATATAGTAAGATTAAATTGGGTAAAACCTTTAGGTAATTACTCTAAAGTATTAATTTTTACCAGACCTGATTCTGTAACACATGTACCATCAGGAAATGGAGGTAACTATAATAATGCGAATAGTAATATTGCCAATGCAGGTATCTATTCAACAAATAATTATTTAGTTTATGCAGATACAGGAACTAGTGTAGAAATAACTGGATTGTCCAATCTAACAAAATATAATTTTGTAGCGTACTCTTATAATGGAACTTCATATTCTATTCCTTCAATAGAAACAGATACAACAGCAGTTCCTTCAACAGCCAATTTATCTTCTACCATTTCTTACGCACAAACAAATTTAAGTTGGACTAATCCTTCCTATTATAATACTCAAACTAATTATTGGGATGAAGTATTAGTAATAGCAAGATCAACTTTTGATGTCAATCAAACGCCATCAGGAAATGGCTCTAATTATGTCGCTAATTCAATAATAGGGTCAGGTACAGATTTAGGAAATGGAAATTTTGTAGTATATAAAGGAACTGGAAATGCTGTTAATGTTACAGGTTTTACAACTACAAACATTAAATACTATTATAAAACATTTGTTAGACACGGATCTCAATGGTCATTAGCTCAATCAACTAATGCAACACCAGTGCCTTATCAAACAGGCGACTATAGTTACAAGGCTTCAGGTGGTGGTTCTTGGGGAACAACACAACCTACTTCCTCTGCAACATCTGTTTGGAATACTTGGAATGGATCAGCATGGGTTTCAGCAACTCAATTACCAACGGCTAACAACAATGTAATAATTTTGAGCGGTCAAACAGTGATTTCGAATTCAACTTCATCTAAACTCAATTACTGTAAAAATATTACAATTGATTCTGGAGGTGCTCTCATTTCTAATACTCAAGCCGGTGGAGTTTTCGTATCTGTATATGGTAATTCCATAACCGTTAAAAGAGGTGGTATGGTTGGTACAACTGCCACAGGTAATAGCGCGGATGCGATTTCATTTGCATTATGCAATTCCAACATTACAGTTTCTGGTGGTGGTACGATAAATATTTCAAGATTTAGAAACGATACAACCAATGTTAATTTAGTTATCGATAATAATGTATTACTAAATTATCATGGTTCTACATGGGCAGGAAATGCAGGGGCTTATCATTCGAATAGTGTTTCTGGTTTAGGTAATCATACTTTAACAGTTAACGCTGGTAAAACATTGACATTTGCACCTTGGGCATGTATAACACCCGTTAGTAGTGCTCATGTTAATGCTGTTTCGAGTTTAACATTAAATATCAATGGAACCATGACATTTATAGATGGTAATGTGCCAGGAAATTCAGCTACTAATGGCTGGTCTGGTCATACCAATGGATATATCAATATGGGTTCTTCAAGTACTAGTACTTCTGCTATTAATATTGGTAGTACGGGAGTTATGAATGTTTCTGAATTGTATCCTAATGGAACTGCTTCGGACAATACAATTGGTACAGGATCTTTGATAAATATTAATATCGCTGGTGGTGGTATTATGAATATTAGTAAAATAGCAGATTTCCGCAACCCTTTACAAACGGTTACCGGTAATGGAAGATTTAACATTTTAAGTGGTGCTACTTTAAAAATTGGTGGTGCTAGTGGAATAGCAAAAGCATCTTCCGGAAATTCAGGTCAAATATTAACAACGGAGAGAGGATATAATAATAATGCAAATTATAGTTATGAAGGAACTACAAGTCAGTTAATAGGAGATGGATTACCTGATACCGTTAGTGCAATGACAGTAAATAATACAGCTGGTGTTACTATAAACAAAAATGTTATTGTAAACGATAGCCTTGTATTAAATGCTGGTAGATTCATAACTAACAACTACAATATTCTTTGTCTTGGAACAGTATCTAAAACAAATGGTTGGGTAGCAGGCAATCTTAAAAAATATATTACAACAGGTGCTACTACTAAAACTTTCGAAGTTGGAGATTCTTCATCATCCAAAACTGTTAGTATTGCGTTTGGAAATGTAACTACTGCAGGTTATTTAACAGCAAATGTTTCTCAAACATCAACTCCACATCCTAATGCTTCAACTTCTATGATTAGTAGTACAAAGCGATTAATTAAATATTGGAATATTACAAATAATGGAGTTGTATTCAACAACTATAATGCAACATTTAATTTTAATAGTAGTGATATCCTTAATGCGGCTAGTACAAGTAGTTTCTTAATGAGTAATTTTAATGGAAGTATTTGGTCGCTTAATACGCCAACATCTAGAACTTCAACAAGCACCCAAATAAATGGGCTTACTTCATTCAATGACTTTTTAATTGGAGAGTCTTGTAAAACATATAAGACTGATGTTGTAACCGCTTGTGATTCTATTATTTGGAATGGAGTTAATTACAAAGTATCCAATAATACAGCTACTTGGGTTGGTGTAAATGCAGATGGATGTGATTCTACTGTAACATTAAACCTTACCGTTAAATATTCTACAAAAAGAACAGAGACTTTATCCGCATGCGATAGTATTACTTGGCATGGAACAACATACATTGCTTCAACCAATACTGCAACATGGGTAGGTGTCAATTCTGTTGGATGTGATTCGCTTGTAACATTAAACCTAACCATAAAACGTCCAACTTATTCTATTGAAAATGTAGTTGCGTGGGATTCTTTATTATGGCATGGAGTTGTTTATACAGAATCTACTAATAGAGGACAAATACCAACATATTTAGTTAGTACAAAAGAGGCATTAACTGCAGCATTTTCAAATGCTCAACCTGGCGATACTGTTGTTGTTGCAAATGGAATTTACAATTGGGGTAATATTAATCTATCAAATGCAAATGGATCATCAAACAGTAATTGGATAGTTGTAAAAGCTCAATCGTTAAATGGTGTTGTATTTGTTGGCAATACTTATTTCCAATTCTCTGGAAATAGAATTCATGTTAGTGGATTTAAGTTCTCAGGTGGTAATGCAGGAACAAACCCTGTTGTAGCTTTCAGAAGTAGCACCTCAACTTTAGCTAATTATTCTAGAGTAAGTAATATTCTTGTGGATAATTATAATTCTGCTACTGAAACAGAAAATGAATGGATTGCTCTATATGGTGTAAATAACAGAATTGATCATTGTTCTTTTATTAATAAATCAAATGCAAGAGCAACCATCGTATTGTGGTATAGTACGGCTACTTTTCCTGATAAATCAATTTCAACTTTCCATAAAATAGATTCTAATTATTTTAATGGTCGATCTTATATGGGCGGAAATGGTGGAGAAACAATTCGGATGGGTGTTGGTAATAATTCAAGAACAGATGGCTACAATATCGTAGAAGCAAATCTGTTTGAAAATTGCATTCAAACTGAACCTGAAATTGTATCTAATAAATCAGCTCACAACACTTATCGATACAATACATTTAGAAATTGCAATGGTGGTTTAACTTTAAGAATGGGTAAATATTGCGATGTTTATAGTAATTCATTTATAAATAATGACGCTACTAAAACAGGTTCTTATGGAATAAGAATCATTGATAAAGGTCATCGTGTATTCAATAATTACATGGAAGGTTTAATTGGCAATAGTAATGACTTAGGCGGCATGAGATCTCCTTTAATTATTTATAATGGTGAATATTCTCAAGCTGATAGTTTAAATCCATTGATATTAAATGGCACGTACATACCAGCAGACGATGCATTCGTAGCATTTAATACTATTGTAAATTGTAAAGGTGGCGCTGGTATAAATCTAGGGTATATTAATGGCGGAAGCAATACATATGTTCCAACTGGTGTTAAACTTGCGAATAATGTGATTAAGATGACTTCTGGTCAAGCTGTTTATAATGCTCCATCAAATACAGCACTGGTATATACTTCAGAAGGTAATATATATAATGCTCCTAACGGATTAGGTCTATCAAACACAACTGGTTTTAGTAATAAAACACTCACGTATGGATCTAGATCTAATGGCATATTGTCAGCACCTGCAGTTTTGCAAGATTCAGCAGTAAATTCTTCTAATTATACAAATCTATTATCTGGAGTTGATTTATTAGGTGTTAATAGGTCAATTCGATACGATGTGGGTTGTGAAGAGAAAAATGGTTCAGGAGCCGTAGTTAATAAATTATTGGAAAACACCAATGTAGGTTATGGTAAAACTTCTTATATCAATGAAAATTCATCAACAAGTATGTTACCAAAATGGACTACTGTAAATTCTATAGGTTGTGATTCTATCATTCTGTTGAATTTAACTGTTCATAATACTAAACTATCAGTTAAAGCATTCTTAGAAGGCTCGTATCTCGATAATCAAACCATGTCTGCAACATTAAACAACCCAGACTTAGGTCCAATTAGTACAGATCCTACAGCTACAGATACGGTTACTATTAATGTCTGGAGTCCAGATAGTTTAAGTAATACAAAACCTACTTATAGTATACCTTCTATTATACACTCAAATGGTTCAATAAAAATTATGCTCCCTATAGCTTCTTATAATAAAAGTTATTACATCGCCGTTAAGCACAGGAACAGTATAGAAACTTGGAGTGCATCACCTGTTCAAATTGGAGAATCAGCAACATACGATTTCACATCATCTTTATCACAAGCATACGGAGATGGTACAAATCCACCGTTGAAGAGTATGGGTAATGGTGTGTATGCGATCTATGGTGGGGATGTGAATCAGGATGGTACTGTAGATGGAAGTGACATGGGATTAACGGAGAATGATGTATCAGCGTTTGCGTTTGGTTATAATGTAACGGATTGTACGGGAGATGGAGCGAGTGATGGATCAGATATGA
>CANICR010000065.1 GCA_947466405.1 Chitinophagaceae bacterium
ACCGTAATAAATTCTACTGAAGAAAATGAAGGGATGATGACAACTCAAATAGAAGAAGTAGATGCTGCTAGCTTGCCAGATAGCATTATAGCGGAAACTTCAGAAGATGATGACTCATCAGACGACAACAATGAAACTTCTGCAGAATAAAAAATATTTTTAGTTATTATTAAAAGGCATTTCTATAATGCCTTTTTCTGTTTTATTTACAACCCTTCGGTTTGTGAAATTCAGGATTCAACTATTATTATCTCAAACGAATACAATTACTTGCAGACCGCTAAAAGAAAAGGGACGAATCTTCCCAATTAAAACCCTCTACTTCGGCTCAATTTCTTAAATTTGCAATTCGAACACATAGTATATTTTTTCATTGCTAATATAAACCTACTGTTTGTTTTATTAATGTTATTATAATACGAACAGCAATATATTAATTACTTATGGCAAAAGAACTTCGTAAACTTGAAGCGTTAGAGTACCATTCAAAAGGTAGACCGGGGAAAATCGAGGTTATCCCTACTAAAGAAGCAAAAACACAAAGAGATCTATCCTTAGCATATTCACCTGGCGTAGCAGAACCTTGTAAAGAAATTGCGAGCAACCCTGATGACGTATACAAATACACTGCTAAAGGAAATCTTGTTGGCGTAATCAGTAACGGTACTGCTGTATTAGGTCTTGGAAATATCGGACCAGCAGCCAGCAAACCTGTCATGGAAGGCAAGGGTGTATTATTTAAAATATTTGCAGATATTGATGTATTTGATATTGAAATTAACGAAACAGATCCAAAAAAATTTGTTGAAATTGTTAAGGCGCTAGAGCCCACTTTTGGTGGCATTAATTTAGAAGATATTAAAGCTCCTGAATGTTTTTATATTGAACAAGAATTAAAAGCTCAATGCAATATTCCTGTCATGCATGATGATCAACATGGCACGGCTATTATTTCTGCAGCAGCCTTGTTGAATGCTTTAGAAATTCAAAAGAAAAAAATTGACAAAGTTAGATTTGTGGTGAATGGTGCAGGTGCGGCAGCAATGGCTTGTATAAAATTATATGCATCTCTTGGTGCAAAGCCTTCTAATTTTATGTTATTTGACAGAAAAGGGATTCTCTATAAAGGCCGCGCAGATATTGAAGAATTTAAACTGCCTTTTTGCGTAGAGCCTAAATTTAAAGATTATACATTGGCTAAAGCATTCAAGGATGCTGATGTGTTTGTAGGATTAAGTGTTGGAAATGTTGTTAGTGCCGAAATGGTAAAATCGATGGGTAAAAATCCAATCGTTTTTGCGATGGCAAATCCTGATCCTGAAATTACATACGATATGGCCATGAGTGCCAGGAAAGATGTAATTATGGCTACTGGCAGAAGCGATTATCCAAACCAGGTAAATAATGTATTGGGTTTCCCCTATATATTTCGTGGTGCCTTAGACGTTAGAGCCAAACAAATCAACGAAGCTATGAAATTAGCCGCCGTCTACGCTTTGGCCGAACTGGCAAAAACGCCTGTACCAGAAATTGTTAATCTTGCTTACAACGAAAAAAGCATTTCTTTTGGACCTACTTACATCATTCCAAAGCCTGTAGATCCAAGGTTATTATCAACCGTGGCGCCTGCCGTGGCAAAAGCAGCCATGGAAAGTGGTGTTGCCAGAATTAATATTAGCAACTGGGATGCCTATGCTATCGAATTAAATAAACGACTTGGATTAGACAATCAGCTTAGTCGTGTTTTAGGAAATAAAGCAAGAAGTAATCCAAAGCGTGTTGTTTTTGCCGATGCTGAAAATGTAAAAATATTAAAAGCAGCACAGCTTGTTGTAGATGAAAAAGTAGGCTACCCTATTCTCTTAGGAAACGAAAAGAAAATAAGGCAAATCGCATTGGAAAACTCTATAGAAATAGAGGACATGCCCATCATTGACCCTAAGAGTGAAGAGCATGAAGAATTGAGAAAAGAATTTGGAAACCTTTTCTTTTCTAAAAGACAGCGCAAGGGCATTAATCAATATGAAGCAATTAAAGTAATGAAAGAACGCAACCATTTTGGTTGTATGTTAGTAGAAACTGGAGAGGCCGATTGTATGATTAGTGGGTTAAGCAGAAATTATCCAGATACCATTCGTCCTGCCATTCAAATAATTGGAACAGACGACGGCGTGAAGAAAATTGCTGGCATGTACTTGTTATTTACAAAAAGAGGTCCGCTGTTTTTAGCCGACACCACCGTAAATTTCAATCCAACTGCCGAAGAACTTGCAGAAATAACCATGTTGGTTGCCAAAGAAGTAAAACAATTTAATATTGTTCCTAAAATAGCGATGCTTTCTTACTCCAACTTTGGAAGCAGTGATTCTACAGAGGCAAACATGGTAAGAAAAGCCAGAGAAATTGTAAAACAAAAAAATCCAAATTTGATTTGTGATGGCGAGATTCAGGGCATCCTAGCATTTAACAAAGAAATACTAAAAGACAATTACCCCTTTACAGAATTGATTGATGGAGAGGTAAATACTTTAATATTCCCCAACCTTGCGGCTGGAAACATTGCCTATAATCTTTTACAAGAAATAGGCGGAACAGACAGCATTGGCCCTATTTTACTTGGATTAAAAAAACCTGTTCATGTATTGCAGCTAGGAAGCTCTATCAGATCAATATTTAATATGGTCGTCATTGCCGTTGTTGATGCGCAATCAAAAAACAAAGCCAATGTTCATGAAGAAGTAAAGAAAAGTAAATGGTGGAAAAGGAAACCAAAAACGACTTAACTGTTCTGACACATTTTGACGTAATTTAAATTATCATCATGAATTTTTTTGCTCATTTTGGACGTTACATAATGATGTTAAAAGGCATGTTCAGCAAGCCTGAAAACTCCAAATTATATTGGAAGGAATTCATGCACCAATGTTCAGAAATTGGCATTGGCTCCTTAGGCATTGTTAGTATCATTTCTGTTTTTATGGGCGCCGTAAGCGCGGTACAAACGGCTTATCAAATAGTCAACCCTTTTATTTCTAAAAATATCATTTCTCAAATTGTAAGAGATACTGTTATCCTAGAATTTGCCCCCACATTAGTTTGTATTGTTTTAGCCGGTGTTGTTGGAAGTAAAATCGCAAGTGAACTTGGCAATATGCGTGTGAGTGAACAAATAGATGCTTTAGAAATCATGGGCATCAATACCAAAACATATTTAATTCTGCCAAAAATTGCCGCAGCAATTGTTACTATTCCTATGCTGGTGATTATTGCGATGGTATTAGGTATATATGGTGGAAGGATAACCGTTTCATTATCTGGAATACTATCAACAGATAGTTATGATAAAGGCCTGCGAGAACTTTTTGTACCATACAATGTTTTTTTTGCCTTAATTAAGGCATACACTTTTGCATTTATCATAAGCTCTATTCCGGCTTATTATGGCTACCATGTAAAAGGAGGCTCACTTGAAATTGGAAGAAGCAGTACAAGGTCTGTTGTTATAAGTTGCATTGTTATTCTATTAGCTGATTATGTTTTAGCCGCATTGCTTTTGTAATTATTTAATCTATGATTGAATTTAAAAATATCTCTAAAAAATTTGGCGACAAAGTAGTGCTGAATAATGTAAGCCACGTTTTACAAACCGGGAAAACTAATTTAATTATTGGAACCAGCGGTAGCGGAAAAACTGTTTTACAAAAATGCCTGGTAGGATTATTTGAGCCAGATGAAGGCGAAATAATATATGATGGTGTAAGTTTTACTACAATGACAGAAGATGATAGAAAAATGCTTCGGCAGCAAATAGGAATGCTGTTTCAAGGATCTGCGCTTTTTGATAGCATGACCGTGGAAGACAATATAAAGTTCCCATTAGACATGTTTACTAATCTTTCAAACACCTTAAAATTAAAACGCGTAAACGAAGTATTGGATAGAGTAAATCTTGTAGGCAGTAATAAAAAATTTCCTTCAGAAATAAGTGGCGGCATGAAAAAGAGAGTTGGTATTGCCAGGGCCATTGTATTAAATCCAAAATTTTTATTTTGCGATGAGCCAAATTCCGGACTAGATCCTCAAACTTCTCTGTTGATTGACAAATTGATTTCCGATATTACTCATGAATACAAAATGACTACGATTATAAATACGCATGATATGAATAGCGTAATGGAAATAGGAGAAAGTATTTTATATATGAAAGACGGCAAAACCGAATGGACAGGCAATAGTAACGACATTATTTTTTCGGAGAATGTTAACTTGAATAATTTCATTTTCGCTTCCACTTTTTTACAAGGAGCCAAACGATTGAGAATGATGGAAGGGGGAAATAAATAATGTTGCATAGCTCTAGCTTAACAATACTATTAAGATAATTGCCCTGATATAAATTTCAATTATTACATTCCGTCAATTCCCAATCGAACCCTTATCTTTGCAAAAATTTTATTCACTAATTATTTTATATACATCATGTCAGTTTTAGTCAACAAAAACTCTAAAGTAATTGTACAAGGATTTACTGGAACAGAAGGCACTTTTCATGCTACTCAAATGATTGAATATGGTACCAATGTTGTTGGTGGTGTTACTCCTGGAAAAGGAGGATCAAGCCATCTCGACAAACCGGTTTTTAATACCGTAGCTGATGCAGTAAAAAAAACAGGAGCAAATGTTAGTATCATTTTCGTTCCACCTGCTTTTGCTGCCGACGCAATTATGGAAGCTACAGAAGCCGGAATAGCTTTAGTGGTATGCATTACAGAAGGTATTCCCGTACAAGATATGGTGAAAGTAAAAAGCTATTTGAAAGGAAGTAATACAAGGCTAATTGGACCTAACTGCCCTGGTGTTATCACTGCCGAAGAATGTAAAGTAGGTATCATGCCTGGTTTTATTTTTAAAAAAGGAAGAATTGGAATTGTATCTAAATCAGGAACGCTAACTTATGAAGCAGCTGATCAAGTGGCAAAAGCCGGATTGGGTATTTCAACGGCAATAGGAATTGGCGGTGATCCAATAATCGGAACTACCACAAAAGAAGCTGTAGAACTTTTAATGAATGATCCCGAAACAGATGCTATTGTGATGATAGGAGAAATTGGTGGCGGAATGGAAGCTGAAGCAGCAAACTATGTTAAATCTACCGGAAATAAAAAACCTGTTGTTGGATTTATTGCAGGTCAAACTGCTCCTCCCGGAAGACGTATGGGACATGCTGGGGCAATTGTGGGTGGCGATGATGATACCGCTGCAGCCAAAATGAAAATCATGGGCGAATGTGGAATTTTAGTGGTGGCAAGTCCCGCGGATATTGGCAAAACAATGGCTGAGGCAATGAAAAAATAATTAATCCTAATTTTATAAAACTCCTGTTCCTTTGAATAGGAGTTTTTTTATGCATAACTATTAATTTTGTGGTATGAAAAATGAAGTAATTTATAACATTCCGCTACGTTTTAGAAAAATGGAAAACCTGCATATCGTTTTCTGGTTATTTAAAGACATAGCCTGGTGTATGATATGGAAACCACTGGGTATCATGATGATATTCCCCACCCTTATTATTTCTATTATTATTGCATGGCGCACCAGAGATTTCATGAGTGAATTATGCCATAATCTAGCAATCACTGTTTGGATATCCGCGAATAGCTATTGGATGATTAGCGAATTTTTTCATTTTGATAGCCTGCCGCTATTCGGCGATCTTACTTATAAACATTTGGCTATGATCCCTTTTTCCATTGGTATATTATTGCTTTGTTTTTATTATATTTATTGGAAACCCAGACATCAAGATGAAATGGAAACTATGTAAATATTAAAGTCTGCGCCCACATTGATTAGATTATTCATTTCAATCTCCTTTGCAATTATTGCAATCAACTCTAATTTTACGTCTTTGGCTTATATTTGCATACAATTTCAACCATTCAATTTATCAAATGTTCAGAACTCATACCTGCGGAGAATTAAGATTATCTGATGTTAATAAGACAACAACACTTTCGGGATGGGTACAAACGATCAGGAAGTTTGGAAGTATGACTTTTGTTGATCTTCGTGATCGATATGGTATTACCCAACTTATTTTTTCAGAATCACTAAACGATAAATTAGAAGCCAACCCCTTAGGACGTGAATTTGTGTTACAAGTAAAAGGTTCTGTAAACGAAAGGAGTAATAAAAATAACAACATCCCAACTGGAGATATAGAGATTACAGTTACTGATTTTATTATTTTAAATAAATCACTTACCCCACCTTTTACCATTCAAGATGATACAGATGGCGGAGATGATATTAGGATGAAATACCGTTTTCTAGATTTAAGAAGACAAGCAGTTAAAAAAAATCTGGAATTACGTTATGCAGTTAGTAGAAGTTCAAGAAATTATTTGCATGAACAAAATTTCATGGATATAGAAACGCCTTTCCTTATAAAATCAACACCCGAAGGAGCCAGAGATTTTGTAGTACCTAGCAGGATGAATCCTGGGCAATTTTATGCACTTCCTCAATCACCACAAACATTTAAGCAATTATTAATGGTTAGTGGCTATGATCGTTACTACCAAATTGTGAAATGCTTCAGAGATGAAGATCTTCGTGCCGATAGACAGCCGGAATTTACGCAGATAGATTGCGAAATGGCATTTGTAGAACAAGAAGATATCTTACAAATGTTTGAAAATCTCATTAAGCGAATTTTTAAAGATGTAAAAAATATCGATTATACCCACCAAATTGAAAGAATGACCTGGGAACATGCCATGTGGGTTTATGGAAATGATAAGCCGGATATTCGTTTTGGTATGCAATTGTGTAACTTAAAATTTCCTGCACACACATTCCCTAGTCAAAAAGATATTTCTTCACTAATCAGCGGGGTTGATTTTAAAGTATTTGAAGAAGCAGAAACCGTTATTTCAATTGCCATTCCTGGATGTTGCGAATATACCCGTAAACAAACTGACGAACTAACTGAATGGGTTAAACGACCGCAAATTGGAATGAAAGGGTTAGTATATATAAAATGCAATACAGATGGCACTTTCAAAAGCAGTGTAGATAAATTTTATACAGAAGACAAATTAAAAGCAATTGCTGATGCCACTAATGCAAGAGCAGGTGATATAATTCTGGTACTAGCAGGGGCTGAAGAAAAAACAAGAAAAGCAGGCAGTGAATTGAGGTTATACCTTGGACAACAATTAGGCTTGCGCAAAGTAGACGAATTTAAATTATTATGGGTACTTGATTTTCCATTGTTTGAATACGCTGAAGAAGACAATCGTTGGGTAGCTAGGCACCATCCTTTCACGTCCCCTAAACCTTCCGACATTGAAATAATGATCAACAACAATCCTGTTATTGATAACCCATCTGAATATTTAAAACATCCATACGCGAATATAAAAGCAAATGCCTATGACATGGTATTAAATGGAAATGAAATCGGCGGGGGAAGTATCAGAATTTTTCAAAAAGAATTACAACAGAAAATGTTCGCCGCATTAGGCATGGATGATCAGGAACAAAAACATAAATTTGGATTTCTCTTAGGTGCCTTTGAATATGGCGCTCCTCCTCATGGCGGAATCGCATTTGGTTTTGACAGATTGTGCGCAATTTTAGGAGGCAGTGAAAGTATTCGTGATTTCATCGCCTTTCCAAAAAACAATAGTGGCAGAGATGTAATGATAGATTCCCCCTCTTCCATTGATGATAAACAATTTGATGAATTGCAGATTAAATTGGATTTAAAGGCATAACATAAAAGCTCGTTATGAACCTACCCTTAGCTGAAAGACTTAGGCCACAAACATTAGAAGAACTTGTTGGTCAATCTCACCTCACAGGTAAAGGAAGTATTCTACGAACAGCCATTGAAAATAAAAAAATTCCTTCTATTATTTTTTGGGGACCTCCCGGTGTTGGAAAAACTACTATTGCAGGCATTATTGCCAATACATTGCAAAAGCCGTTTTATCCCTTAAGTGCAATTTCCGCAGGCGTAAAAGAAATTCGTGAAGTAATTGAAGAAGCAAAAAATAAAGATGGCGTTATCCTCTTCATTGATGAAATACATCGTTTTAATAAAAGTCAGCAAGACGCATTATTAGGAGCTGTTGAAAAAGGTATTATTACACTCATTGGTGCTACTACCGAAAATCCATCTTTTGAAGTCAATAGTGCCTTATTGAGTAGATGCCAGGTTTATGTTTTAAAATCATTACAGCAGGATGACTTAATAGCATTATTAAATACTGCACTCTTAAAGGATACCTATTTATCTAAAAAGAAAATCGAATTAAAAGAAACAGAATCGCTTATTCGAATAGCTGATGGGGATGCTAGAAAGCTGTTGAACTTACTGGAAATTGTTTGCGATAACATGGGCGATACCAAAATTATTACTGATGAGGCTGTAATGAAAATAGCTCAAAATAAAATTGCCCTTTATGATAAAAAAGGTGAACAGCATTATGACATTATTTCGGCTTTCATCAAAAGTATGCGAGGCAGCGACCCTAACGCAGCAGTATACTGGCTTGCCCGAATGATTGAAGGAGGGGAAGATGTTAAATTTATTGCCAGAAGAATGATCATTTTTGCTAGTGAAGATATTGGAAATGCAAATCCTAATGCATTGCTATTGGCAAACAATACTTTTCAAGCAGTGAATATAATTGGCTACCCTGAAAGCAGGATAATTCTATCACAATGCGCAATTTACCTTGCATCTTCGATAAAAAGCAATGCATCTTATATGGCAATTGAAGAAGCCTTGCAGGTTGTAAAAACAAAAGGAAACCTTCCTATTCCTTTACACTTAAGAAATGCGCCCACTAAAATGATGAAACTAATGGACTATGGTAAGGATTATAAATACGCACATCAGTTTGATAATAATTTTGTGATTCAAGAATTCTTACCCGAATCTATTGCCGGTACAAGATTTTATTCCCCTCAAAAAAATGCAAGAGAAGAAGAAATGAGGAGTTTTTTAAAAAGTAGATGGAAAGATATTTACGGTTATTAAATTTTAAAATTTTATGGAAAATATCAATTGGGAATACAAGCAATTTACAGCACTAACATCTGCAGAATTATACAACATTCTTACCATTAGAAATGAAGTGTTTGTAGTCGAACAAAATTGCATTTACCTCGATACAGACAATAAAGATCAACATGCATGGCACCTTCTTGGGTATATAAATGAGAAACTTGTCGCCTATTCAAGAATACTTCCACCCGGTGTTTCTTTTCATGAAGCAAGTATTGGAAGAGTTGTTACCCATTCATCTATAAGACGAAATGGTCTTGGAATTCAATTAATGAAAGAATCAATTGAAAAAACAATAAAACAATTTGAAGTAAATGACATCAGAATTGGCGCCCAATGCTACCTGATTAAATTTTATACCTCTTTAGGATTTGCAGTAGCCGGAAATGAATACATGGAAGACGGAATACCACATGTAGAAATGCTATTTAAAATAAAATAATAACCCACTATTACTTGGCTGATTTATTAAATTAAACAGCAAGCTCATCTTGTACATACTGAGCAGTGAAGCTCTCTTTTACGACAATCATTTTTTCTGGAACGCCTTCAAACAAAACCCTTCCTCCTCCATCACCTCCCTCAGGGCCTATGTCAATTATATGATCTGCTACTTTTATCATATCAAGATTGTGTTCTATTACCAAAACGGTATTACCTCGATCTACTAACTTATTAAGCACCTGTAATAATTGATGAATGTCCTGAAAATGCAATCCTGTACTAGGCTCATCTAAAATATAAAATGTTTTGCCTGTATCTTTTTTCGCTAATTCTGTAGCTAATTTAACACGCTGAGCCTCTCCTCCACTTAATGTTACAGCACTCTGACCCAATGTGATATACCCTAATCCTACCTCTTGCAATACTTTTATTTTTCGAAAAATAAAAGGAACCGCTTTGAAAAATTCTACCGCTTCTTCAACAGTCATAT
>CANICR010000066.1 GCA_947466405.1 Chitinophagaceae bacterium
AATCAACAAACCACATGGCACAAATAAATCCAATCGTTCCCCAAACCCTAATGGGTGGGAACACTTTTATAATATCAAAGCCTGATTTATCTAAAATTTTATAGGACACTGTATTGTTCATAGAGATAGTTGGCATGTATGCCATAGAGTTAAATAGCATAACCCAAAACATTAATGCGGGATCTTTTACAGTTGAGGCCCATATTAAACAAGCCGCTCCAACAAGATGACATATCCCAAGAAGCTTTTCAGCATTAACCCATCGGTCAGCAATAATTCCCAATAATGTTGGCATTATTAAAGAAGCAATGCCAAGTGTGGAATAAACACTGCCAATTTCAATGCCCTTAAACCCTAAAGAAAATAAATAACCCCCGGTAGAAATCAACCAAGAACCCCAAATAAAAAATTGTAGAAAGCTTAATATTGTAAGCCTTAATTTTATGTTCATAGTAATATTGGTTTTATTATAATGGAAATTAACAATTTTTTTTGAATAAAAAACATAATCAAAAAAAAATAAGCCGGTTGTTAATAATGTTAAATATTATACATTCAAAAAACTAAACATAAAGTATGTTTTAAAACTCAATGACTGTATTTTTGTAAAAAAAATGATGGCCAGTTATATTGACTTATTGATAAAAACAACTTCAGATATAACTCTAAAAGAGATTGCTGAAAAAGTTAAAAGTGAGCAGCGAATTTCTGATGATGATTGCCTCTTATTATTTAATAAAGCAACTCTTGATTATTTAGGCGTATTAGCCAATCATGTAAGAGAAAAACTACATGGTCATAGAACTTATTTCAATAGAAATTTTCATATTGAACCTACCAATATTTGTGTTTTTAGTTGTAAGTTTTGCTCTTACTCTATGTTGTATGCCCATAAAGAAGAAGGTTGGGAATTAAGCATTGATCAGATGGTGGACATTGTTAAAAGTTATGATGGCAAACCAATTACCGAAGTACATATTGTAGGAGGGGTTCATCCAAAAATGGACATGGCTTATTTTATTGAATTAATACAAAAAATAAAAGCACATAGACCAGATTTACATATTAAAGCATTCACCGCCGTTGAGTTAGATTATATGTTCAGAAAAGCAAAACTAACTGTCAAAGAGGGATTAACTCAATTAAAAGCTGCTGGCCTACAATCCTTACCTGGCGGGGGTGCCGAACTGTTTCATCCCGACATCAGAAAGCAAATTGCCCGTGATAAAGTAAGCGGAGATGGTTGGTTAGCTATACATGAAACCGCACACGAATTAGGCATGCACAGTAATGCTACTATGCTGTATGGCCATATTGAAAAATACGAACATCGTATAGACCACATGAGAAAACTTAGAGACTTGCAAGACAAAACTAAAGGCTTCAATACATTCATTCCATTAAAATTCAGAAATGCCAATAATGACATGAGCCATGTTTCAGAATCTAACCTGACTGAAGACATGCGGCTATTTGCAATAGCAAGAATATATCTAGACAATTTTCCGCATCTTAAAGCATATTGGCCAATGTTAGGAAGGCAAAATGCACAAATGTCATTATCATTTGGAGTAAATGACATTGATGGCACCATAGATGATTCTACAAAAATTTATTCGATGGCTGGAAGCGAAGAACAAACTCCAAGTATGACAACCGAGGAATTGGTGGCATTAATAAAGCAAGCAAAAAGACACCCTATTGAAAGAGACACCCTATATAATGAAATAAACGACTTTGGCTCTGCAGTTGTTGTTGTTTAAAAAATAACATTTTTTATCTAAAGAAATATTAAAATATGTCAGCCTGTAATTTTAATGTAACCTTCAAAGGATCAGCAGAAGATATTTTCAAAAAAACTAAAACAACCGTAGAGGGACAAGGCGGTACATTTGATGGAAATATTTCTGGAGGAACTTTCAATGTTAGTTTAATGAGCAATACGATTTCCGGCTCATATGTCGTTGTCGGGAATGAGCTTCAAATTACCATTGAATCAAAACCGGTCTTCCTGCCTTGTAATGCTATCCAAAGTTTTTTATCCAGTAAATTATCTTAATATACTTATTTAACATATAGATAGATGATATATTAAATAAGTCCGTTAGCTATAATATGTGATTAAAAATACACATAAATGTATACCGCTATACAATGATATTCCAGTTACTATAATCAAAGCAAATAATCTCCATTCCAAAAAACTTGTTATTTAAATATAGTTAATTTCATTAAATATATTTAAATTTTCTTAATCTGTATAATAATATAAAGCTTATATTAAGTTATCTATTTTATTATTTTAATAATCAGTTTGTTATACTATTATAATGACATTTTTTCAGTTAAAAATAATTTTGGAAATATTGACTATAAAATAGGTTGTTTTGCAGCTTATTTGTATTTAATTTTTATCTATTTAATATGATATATTCATTTCATTATCAATTTTTTAATCTATTTTATTAATACTAATATTTTTATCTAAATAATAAACTTACTATTATTGTAATTTGCTAACTTTTTTACACACAAAATCCTTTAAAAAAATGTCCTTACCTTTTTATTGATTAAATTTGACAAATCTCTAACCCTCCTATTTTATTAAATCACTTTAAGATGAACCAGTTTGCGAGAATAATCATATTATGTTTTATTTGCTATCTATTGCCCTCCTGCCAATCTTTTAAAATACCTGAATTCGTCTCCTACGATCATTTAAATATTGAAAAATTTGGATTTAAAACAATGATGATTTCGGCCAATTTGAATTACTTTAATTCGAATAGTACAGGAGTTATATTAAATAAAACAGACATTGATATTTATATCAACAATTCTTTACTTGGTCATTCTAGTCAAAATTTTCAACTAAAAGTGAAGAGTAAATCAAACTTCACAATACCAATTAAGGTTGAAATTGACATGAAAAACCTGTTAAAAAATACCTTTTCTAGCCTGCTAAATAAACAGGTAACGATGAGAATTGTAGGGAAAATAAAGGTAAGGAAGGGTTATTTTTATAAAACATTCCCTATTGACTATTCTACCAAACAAGAATTATCTTTATTTTAAATTATTCAATGAATAATAATACCAACATCTATTTTGGAGATAACCGGTTAATTATTACCGAATCCTCCGATTTTATCCATAATTGGCCAATTAATAATACCTATTCAGCCATTTTAAACAACCCAAATGATGTAGCTATAAAACAACTTATTGCAGATATTGAAAGTTCAAAATTAAAGGATGGAGTGATTTACTGTAGTAATTCTGCAATAATAATGAATATCATTGCCAAGCAGTTTTCATCCATTAAAGCTGCTGGTGGTATTGTAGAGAACGAACATGAAGAGCTTCTTTTTATATTCAGGCGAAATAAATGGGATTTGCCTAAAGGAAAGTTAGAATTGAATGAAATACCCAGAATAGCTGCAGAAAGGGAAATAGAAGAAGAAACTGGGGTGAAGAATATATTGTACAAAGATAACATTGCAATTACTCACCATGTCTACGAGGCATTTGGACAAAAAGTATTAAAAACAACCCATTGGTTCCATTTTTCATGTAAAAAAAATCAGCCATTAAATCCACAACTTGAAGAAGATATTACGGAAATTCAATGGTTTGATAAGACTAATCTAGATATCCCTCTATCTAATACTTTTGATACCATTAAAGATTTAATAACCATTTTTATGAAACAAAGTAATTAGATACTATTAATAGTATCCCTGACCACATTGGGTAAAAAGGGACTTACATCGCCACCGTATTTTAACACGTCCCTAACCAACGTAGAAGCTACAGATGTATACTGAGGTAAACATGTTAAGAATACAGTTTCAATATTATTGGCCAAACTTCTGTTCATATCAGCAATCGCTTTTTCATATTCAAAATCATTCACGTAGCGTATGCCTCTTAAAATAAAATTCGCCTCAATTTTTTTACAACATTCATCCGTTAGTCCATCATATACAATCGCCTCCACTTTATGATTGCCTTTATAAATTGTATTAAGCCAATCTAATCTTTGCTGTTCACTGAACATTGGTTTCTTTTTATCATTTCTACCAATACCAATATATAATTTATCAAATAATGGCAGTGCCCTGTCAATGATATCAGTGTGACCAAGTGTAATAGGGTCAAAGGTTCCAGGAAAAAGGCAAATACGTTGCATATGATCAGATTAAATCGATGATTATTTCTCTAACATAAATGAATACTTATAATCAGTAGGTGGATTAAATGTTTCTTTAATGGTTCGTGCACTTAACCAACGATATAAATTCAATATTGACCCAGCTTTATCATTGGTACCACTGCCTCTTGCCCCACCAAATGGTTGCTGGCCAACAACCGCTCCTGTAGGCTTATCATTAATGTAAAAGTTGCCCGCACTATTACGAAGTTTATTTGTTGCCAATTCAACTGCTCCTCTATCCTGAGCAATCACAGCACCTGTTAATGCATAAGCCGATGTATTGTCTACTAACGTCAAGGTTTCTTCAAATTTATTTTCATCGTAAACATATAAAGTTAAAACAGGGCCAAATAATTCTTCACACATGGTAACATAATGCGGATTTGTAGTTTGAATAATAGTAGGTTCAATGAAATAGCCTATTTTTTTATCGCATTTACCTCCTACCCAAATTTCTGCTTTACTATCTTTCTTTTTTACAGCATTAATATAACCCTCAATTTTATCAAAACTTTTTTGATCTATGACTGCATTTATAAAGTTAGAAAAATCTTCAACAGAGCCCATCTTCATTGTTTTCACCATTTTCACCAATTTCTTTTTCACTTCAGCCGCAATATTTGATGGGATATAAGCCCTGGATGCTGCCGAACATTTCTGACCTTGATATTCAAATGCTCCTCTAGCTAATGCAGTAACTACAACATCTACCTCTGCAGATTTATGAGCTATCACAAAATCTTTACCCCCTGTTTCTCCTACAATGCGAGGATATGATTTATATTTATTCATATTCGCTCCAATTGTTTCCCACATTTTATTAAATACACCTGTACTTCCTGTAAAATGTATACCAGCAAAAGCTGGGTGATTAAAAACCACTTTACCAATAGTAGGCCCATCAATAAATACTAAATTTATCACCCCATCAGGCAAACCTGCTTCTTTTAATATACGCATAAATAACTGAGCACTGTAAACTTGCGTATTAGCACATTTCCATACAACCACATTGCCACACATGGCAGCACTAGTAGGTAAATTGCCCCCAATTGCGGTGAAATTAAATGGTGTTAAGGCAAACACAAAACCCTCTAGTGGACGATATTCCATACGGTTATTCATACCTGAACCGCTAATAGGTTGCTGACGGTAAATATCACTGAGAAAATGAACATTGAATCTCAAGAAATCTATTAATTCGCAAGAAGCATCCAGTTCAGCCTGAATAACATTCTTACTTTGCCCAAGCATAGTAGTTGCGTTAATATAAGGGCGATATTTTGTAGCTAGTAAGTCAGCGGCTTTCAAAAAAATATTGGCGCGGTTTTCCCAACTCATATTTGACCATTTATCTTTCACTTTTAATGCAGCGTCAATTGCTTTTGTTACATGATGGGCATCACCTACATGAAAATGACCCAGCAAATGCTTTCTTTCATGTGGTGGACGTATTTCCAATTTGTTACCAGTACGTATTTCTTCTGAACCAATATACATTGGCACATCTATTTTTTTACTTTTTAATTCTTTTATGGCATTTTTTAATGCGGCTCTTTCATTGCTTCCAGGAGCATAATTTAAAACGGGTTCATTGGCAGGGGCTGGGTAATAAAAATCTCCGAATTGCATAATTAGTTATTTTATTGATTAATTACAAGAGTTAAATTTCTTTCAACATATTGGTTATACTACCTTATATATTTTTAAAAATACTACACTTTTTCATATCCCAAAAAACACATCCGTTTCTTTGTATCAATTATTTGCAAAGTAACAACCAATATTTGTTTCAACAGCTACTTTTTGCAGCAATTTGATATTTTGTATAAAAAATAGACTAAGTGCATCTTTTAGTTACCTTTTTAATTAAGTTTTCTAACCCAAATTCAAGTTTAAACTACCCTTCATTCATTTGACTCTTTTTCACTCATCAGATAAGCTTTGATAAAGCCATCCAATTCGCCGTCCATAACTGGGCCTACATTTCCTACTTCGAAATCTGTGCGATGATCTTTAATCATTTTATAAGGGTGAAAAACATAAGACCGAATTTGAGAACCCCACTCTATTTTTTTCTTCGTTGCATTTTTCGAATCAATAGCTTCCTGTCTTCTTCGCATTTCTTCTTCATATAATCGACTCTTTAGCATTGACATAGCTTTCTCTCTGTTTTCTCCCTGTGTACGCGCTTGCTGACATTCAACAATTATACCACTAGGCTTATGCGTTAGTCTAACTGCGGTTTCTACTTTATTTACATTTTGTCCGCCACTGCCTCCACTTCTAAAAAACGCCCATTCAACATCAGCTGGATTTACCTCAATTTCAATACTATCATCAATTAACGGATATACATACACGCTGGCAAAGGAAGTATGTCTTCGGGCATTGCTATCGAATGGAGAAATCCTAACCAGTCTATGCACTCCGCTTTCCGCTTTTAAAAAACCAAAAGCAAATGGACCATCAATTTGAAAAGTACAGGTTTTTATTCCTGCTCCATCCCCCCACTGCCAATCAAGCTCAGATATAGACCAACCTTGCTTTTCAACATACATGCGATACATCCTGGCAAGCATTTCTGCCCAATCCTGACTTTCAGTTCCACCTGCCCCACTATTGATTTGCAAAACAGCCGGCAAGGCGTCTGTAGGCTCGTTTAAAGTACTTTTAAACTCAGCTTCATCTATAGCATCATTGGCAATACTAAAAGCAATCTTCACTTCATCTTCAGCCGCTTCTCCTTCTTTCCAGAATTCAAACAAGACAGCAAAATCCTCTACGAATGTTTGAACATCGTAAAACATTTTTGTCCAATACTCATTAATTTTTATTTCTTTAAGAATAGAAGTTGCGCGTACATTATCATCCCAGAAACCAGGAGAAAGGGAAAGTTGTTTATCGTTATTTATTTTAGCTTCTCTGTTTGAGACGTCAAAGAAACCTCCTCAAAACCAACACACGGTCTCTCATAACTTTTAAATGCTCTATTGTCATGTTGCAAATATACCATTTATTATATACAGTTCAATGCTGTATAACGAAGAATAATATTGATTAAATAGCCTAACAAAAAAATAACGACAAACTGAATAAAAAATAAAATAGTTTAATAATAGTATACTAATAAGGAAAACAACAAACCACAAACAGGTATCCATAATTTATCCTATGAAACATTTTATAGTAACTTCGCCAACTATGTATAAATCAAAAATTAAAGTCATCGCATTTGATGCAGACGATACGCTCTGGATAAATGAACCTTACTTTCAACAAATCGAGCATAAGTTTTGTGCATTATTGGAGAATTATGCTACCCACCATACCCTATCACAAGAATTATTAAAAACAGAAATAGAGAATCTTTCCTTTTACGGATATGGTGTTAAAGGATACACGCTGAGCATGATTGAGACGGCTTTGAAAATATCAAACAAAACAATCAATATAGATATTATTGAAAAAGTTATAGAATACGGCAAAGACCTACTTTCAAAACCTATCGAATTAATTGAAGGAATTGAAGAATCGCTTATCTCCTTACAAGGAAAATACAGATTGGTAGTAGCCACTAAAGGTGATTTATTAGACCAGGAAAACAAACTCAAGAGATCAGGACTAGAGAAATATTTTCATCACATAGAAGTAATGAGTGAAAAAACAGAAGCCGAATATAAAAAATTAATTAAGCATTTAGATATCGCTGCGAATGAATTTTTAATGATAGGTAATTCACTAAAATCAGACGTTCTGCCTGTATTGGCTATAGGTGGACATGCTGCACATGTTCCATTTCACACTACCTGGGCACACGAAACAATCAATCATCAAATTAAACATGAAAAATTTAATCACTTTAAAAATATTGTCGACATTTTAATTCATTTGAAATAAAATGTCACTTAAAGAGTTTCTTTTTTATTGCCCTATCTAATGATGTTTTTCCTCCTCCCTGAATAATAAATACAAATAATAATACTAAAATTATTATAGAAAAGAAAAGATTAGACTCCCCTTGGTATACTCCATTTTTTGCATTAACAAAAAAAATAGCTCCAAATAATATTGGGATTTGAAAAAGTACAGACAACCGGGTAAACAAACCAATAGCTATAAAAACACCTCCTAATAAATTTATCCAAGGAATGAATGTTTGCAGCCATAAATAATTTTTCAAAATAAGAGATTCTCTAAACACTTCTCTTATCAGGGTATTGTTTTGAATAAATTGTATCCCTTTCACGATCAATGATAATCCTAATGCTACTCTTATAACCAACATCCATTTGGGATGGTCTGTATTATCAATTATATTTAAATGCTCTCGCAGCTTCATACTATTACTTTGAAATAAAAATACACAATGAGATATCTAATAAAAATGATTTAACTCATAAAAAATACTAAAGGAAATTTTTACAACACCTGACATAAAATCTACTAAGAAATAATTAAAAGATGAAGCTTACTTGATTGAATTAACAAAATGAAGCAACAGACATTAATTAGGAATATATCTAGCACATCAATATCAAAAAAGAAACAAGCCTAACAGTACGATAAGTTTATCTACTATTAATAGGTAATTAATAGTATTTTTTATTTAGGTAAAAGTGAAATGAAATTAATGAACAAAATCTTTTATAGACAAAATAGAAAAATCAACTTCTATATTTTTATGAAAAAATCTCAATGGTTGAATTGATATTTCTATCATTAATTGCATCACATTGAGGTTTCAATTTCTCATAGGAATCCTTTTTAACGGTATATTTTCCTTTATGATGTATGAATAATGCACATTGCTCTGCTTGCTCCTTAGAGTGACCACAAATTTGAACAAGGGTATCTATTACCCAATCGAATGTATTGACATCGTCATTCCAAACCAATAAACTATATCTTAATCCAGTTTCTTCAAGCACATCTATCTCTAGATTTTCTGCTATTCTGGGGATATTTACAATATTTTCAGCCATAATTATGACAAAAATATATCAATTTCGTTACAAATTAAAAGGATAGTAATAAGAAAAAAGCAGTTATTTTATATAAAATATTTTGCAGAAAAAAAATTATGCTTATCTTTGCCGTCCTTAAAAGGAAGGGAGCATAGCTCAGTTGGTTTAGAGCATCTGCCTTACAAGCAGAGGGTCCGCGGTTCGAGCCCGTGTGCTCCCACAATCAAACCTCACTCAACAATATAAGAGTGAGGTTTTTTTATGCATACACTATGAGTAAATTTTACATCCTCTTTTCATTTAAACTAGACAAGTTTTA
>CANICR010000067.1 GCA_947466405.1 Chitinophagaceae bacterium
AGCCGTAGAGGAAGAAGATTTAAGAACTGTTACATCAGCAATATCATTTGGGTTAATTGAAGAAATATAACCAAGAGAAATTGGAACTCCATCTAAAACCAACATAGGTTGATTATTCCCTGTTAATGACCTGATACCACGAAGTGTAATTCTTGTATCAGCAAAAACGCCATTATTTACAGTTTGGATATTTAACCCGGAAACCTTTCCCGTTAAACCATTTTGAAGATTTACCACTTTAGCCTGTGTAAGCTCTGGAGCTTTCACTTTTGCTGTTGAATACCCTAATTCCTTAGCTTGTCTTTGTTGGCCAAGGCCAGTAACAACCACTGCAGTCATTTCCTGATTGTTTCTTGCCAAAACAGCAACCACGATCTCTCCTTTTGGAGTAATTACTTTTGTGTCAAAACCTACTGCTGAAATAGTCAAGGTAGAAGATTGACTATTTAATTTAATGGAAAAATTTCCAGTTGCATCAGTATTGATAGCGTTTTTTGTACCTGTTTCAGTAATTGTTGCAAATTTTACAGGATCTCCTGCAGCATCCCTTACCTGACCAGAAATTACGCGAGATTGAGCTGAAGCAAGGGCTCCAGTAAAAATCAACAAGGCGAATAATGTTAAAAATCTTCTCATGATAGATTAGTTAATATTTAGTTTAGGTGTAAAAATAGGGGAAATCCATTTTCAAACAAAAAAATATTAATGATTAATTAACATAAAAAATCCCGGATGGAATTCATCTTATTTATTAATTATTAAAATTATACTCAAACCATTTAAAACGAGAAAACTACACTCATTTTAGCCTCATTAATTACACTATTATATTTACTACTATTTTGAAGAACTGCATTTATAGATGAATTAGCGTATTTATAATTACATGCCCATTTTAAAAATACTTTTATTTTTTTCGAAACCGCCAAACTTCCATTTATAGAGAATCTAACCCCTTTATCGTAATAACAAACCAATTCACCTCCCATTGCATCAAATTCTGAACTATATATCCTAGAAGAGTAATCAGTTGTTTCGTAGCATGAATATTGCGAAACAAAGGACACAGGCATTAATTTCGATTTGTATTTAAATGAGAATGATAATAAATATCCTTCTTTGTGTGTTGCATTTTCGAAATTCAATTGAAGGAATTCAAATTTGTTTTTCATTGAACAATTCTCTGATAATACAATATTGATTTCATTTTTCCAGATTTGTTTCGTTTGGTACGATGCAGTAGCTACAACACTTTCAAACAAGCTTTCCTTTTGCAAGGTTGTTTTTGTTTTTATACTGGAATAGATTTGCATTTTTTTGCCTTTCAGATAAGTAAACTGCAAAAAGTAATCATATCCATTGCATAGCCCATTGACCCCATACTTCAAAAAAGGAAATTTGAAATGATCAGCATAGGCATTAATCTGTATCCATTCTTTAGGATTAATAATGATGCCCCAATAAAGTCCCCGTTCATTTTCGATACTACTGTTCTCTATAAATGCATTTGAATGATAAGACCAATAGGCCGGTGATATATTTCTATATAACATACTCATACTAATGTTCTTTGAGAAACTTTTTAATGCCCCTCCAACAAAAGCCTTCGCCTCATTATTAGACATTGCCCATTCTCCAAAAAGATGAACACCCTTTAAAGAATAAGAATAATCAATGCTTCGATTTTCCAACTTGTAACCATGAAATGAATTCAAATTAAAAACCGATGGCATTTTTTGTATTGGAATTTTAAAATGCTGCGACAAAAAGTTGAAACCAATTTTTCCATTTCTATTTTTAATAGACAAACAAAATCCGTATCCTGTTAATTTGTTATTATTCTTCTTTGCAATCTCTGCAAACGTACGATGCAAACCGGCTTCTATAATAGAGGTTGCAGTACCTATGGAAATACTATCCGCACTTTCGTTATTAATGGTTGCATCATTTTTTTTATCAGAAAAAAATACAGTTAAATCAGCACTTCGTATTCCTACTGACACTCCTACGCCTCTTTGAAAATCAGTTTCCCCAATGGAAGTATATGGCTTCAATACCTGTCCTTGTCTTTTTATAGATACTACATCGGCACCTTTATTAAAAGCAATACTTTGCCATTGTATGAGCCCCTGCCCTATATTTAATGAAAAATCTCCCAGCGCGATTGATTTTATTTTCCCTAGATTTTTTATGAAACAATGTGCAGAATAAAAATCAAATCCATTTTTTTGAGCACCTTTAAAAAATGACTCTCCTGCATCTTTTTCTGCAAGGAAACCATATTGCAATACATTATTTTTTTTAACCCCGTATTTAATTGAAAAATATTGAGGCGATCCTAAATAATCACCTATATCATTTTTTTTATTATTACCATATACCTGAGAAGTTCTTATGGATAAATTATTTTTTGCATTTTTTAAAATATCCTTTACCACTATATCAAGAGTAGAACTGGGAAGCACTGTAATGTAGGATCGCAGGTTGCTTATTGTTTGTATATCCCAAAACGGAATGGCTTGCAACTCATACATGTCGATTATACAACCTAATAATAACCTATACTCTATTAATGCTTGTATTTGTAGTGGATTCAATAAAACCAGGCTACTTAATTCGTCCTCTTCTACAACATTTATATTAATTGGGTGATTTTTATACTGATTTAACAAGGCAACATACTCATCATATTTTGTGTATTGTGCTAACTGTGCTTCATTTAATTCAATAAGATTTTCTTCCAAATTAAATGGCTTATTGATTTCCTGAGCGGAAATAGCTGTTATAGGAAATATTATTATTAACAGGAGAATCAGTTTCATAAACTTCCATTATTTAAGTATCCTGTATTTATTTACTCAATGCTGCTCAGCAATAAACCTGGCGACAATCCTAATTGTGGGTGTGAAGAGAATGAGCATTTTATTTGTATTTTTTTTAAATAATAACCTATACCTACATAGATAGAGCCTGATTTTGATATAATACCAAGATCAAAATGAGCTTTTTTATTCATTTTGTATTGTATACCACTTACGAAATACAAAGGATGATTTTCTTCTTTGATAATCGTGAGTCCTAAAAAGAAATTATTAGTTGCGTTATACCCTATTCCAATGATATCTTTATTTCCAATCCTTTGCTTAATTCTTTCAACTGCACAATAGTTAATGGGATTAAATACCGAAAATCCAACAATGACTTTTGGAGATAAATGTATTACACTGCCAATATTTGTAGAGACAGCAAATGAATTAACAAAAGAAGAAGCGCGGCCACTCAAATAAAAAAAACCAAGCCCTATATCTAGATTTTCGGAAATTTTTTTGGAATAATAAACTCCCAATTGATTTTCCTGATATCCTAGATTTCCAGCATGCTTAACCGCTAGCCCAATATTTCCATTACTAAAGGCTTTTGAAAACGACATTGTATTTAATGAGAAGTCTAATAAATTAAACTTCCTCTCCGAAAAGAAAGCAAGTGAACTTTTCTTTTCATTCATCAATAAAGCAGGGTTGCAAGAAAAAGCCTTGATCCCATTTTGCTGTTGACTAAAACTATTTAATACCAAATAGTCAATATCATTCATCATCGAAAATGATTGGCAGAAAGTACTGGATATGATGGAGAAAAATATTAACCCTGAACAAATTATTTTTTTCAATGCAATCAATTTATATACAAAATAAAGAAGGCTAGAAAGAACTAATATGTTTAAATAATCTTTATAAACAGATATTTTAACACCGATTAAGCGATTATAGCCTTTGAAATATTTAATGATGAAATCTATTTTTGTTGATTATTTTTGTAAGCATGGAACTACTAGATGGAAAAATTGTATCGCAGGCTGTAAAAGAAGATTTAACATTAAAAATAATGGAGCTTCAAAAGAGTGGCAATCGAATTCCACATCTTGCTGCTATTTTAATTGGCGAAAATGGAGCTAGCGAAACTTATATAGCCAGTAAAATAAAAAACTGCGCAGAAGTTGGCATTAAAAGTTCTATTGTAAGATTTGAAGAAAATAGTAGCGAATCTACAGTAATTGAAGCCATAACAAAAATGAACAACGATGATGATATTGACGGCATATTGGTTCAGTTTCCATTACCTCAACAAATAGATGAACAAAAAATAATCAATCTGATTAATCCGGCTAAAGATGTGGATGGATTTCATCCAATCAATACAGGGAAATTAATACAAGGAATACCTACTTTCATTCCTGCAACGCCCTATGGTATTATGCTGATGCTTGAGCATTACAATATTAATACATCCGGAAAACATGCAGTGGTAATTGGCAGAAGTAACATCGTAGGTCGCCCAATGAGTATATTACTTAGCCAAAATAGTCCCTATGGAAATTGCACTGTAACGGTATGCCATAGTCGAACAATTAATTTAAAAGAAATTTGTCTTCAAGCAGACATTATTGTGGCCGCTTTGGGGCAACCTGGATTTTTAACAGGCGACATGATAAAGGAAAACGCAATAGTGATCGATGTGGGAATTAACAAAGTAAAAGATGAACAAAAAAAATCCGGTTTTTCCATCAGAGGAGATGTTGCCTTTGATGAAGCTGCTGCAAAATGCAGTTATATTACTCCGGTGCCAGGAGGCGTAGGATTAATGACTATTGCCGCTTTGCTAAAAAACACATACAATGCTTACTTACAAAGAAAACAATTCTAAAACTTCATTTTGAATAACAATAACTTCATAGTTTCCACGCTACCTGTAATGGAACATTTTTACACTTTACAAGGTGAAGGATACCATCAAGGTAAAGCAGCTTACTTTATCAGACTCGGCGGTTGTGATGTTGGATGTGTATGGTGTGATGTTAAAGAAAGCTGGGATGCCGATGCTCATGAAAAGATAGAAGTGCATGAAATAGTATCCAAAGTAAAAAATAGTACCCCAAAAGGATTAGTTGTTATTACAGGTGGAGAGCCCTTGATGCATAATCTCGACATGCTAACTTCCGTATTGCAAGAAGCCGGTTATCAAACCAATATAGAAACATCAGGATCACATCCATTGTCAGGAAAATGGGATTGGATTTGCCTTTCGCCTAAAAAATTCAAAGAGCCATTATTGGAAATCATGCCATTAGCGAATGAATTAAAAATTGTGGTGTTTAATAAATCTGATTTCGAATGGGCCGAAAAATATGCAGGTATGGTAAATGATACTTGCAAGCTTTATTTACAGCCGGAATGGGACAAATCATCATTAATTACCCCTTTAATTGTTGATTATATTAAAAAGAATCCTCAGTGGGAACTTTCTCTACAGCTTCATAAATATATCGATGTTCCTTAATTCGCTAAAAGCCTTAACTTTATTTATTTAGCAGTAAAATGAATAAATTGTACCATACATCATTGCGTTTATTTTTTTCTTTTATACTTTTTCTCTTGTGCTCTTTTCAACTATCTGCACAATGGTACAACCCTGAAAAAGTTAACAAGAAAGCAAAAAACAGCTACGAATCTGCCTATAACCTCGCCGTTAAAGGAAAATACAAAGAGTCTATTGAAAAAATAAACGAGGCCATCACTATTTATCCAAAATACGTTGAAGCTTATTTATCACGTGCAGGCATATACGCTGATTTAAAAGACTACCAGAAATCTACCGCTGATTTCGAAATAGCCATTGCCCTCGATAGTGTTTTTTCCGAGTACTACTTTCTACCCTATTCGATTTCATTGGCAGGATGTGGACAATTTGAAAATGCATTATTATCCATTGATAAATTTCTTTCCATTAATAATTTAAATGAACAAAGTAAAAAAGCGGCAAATTATCGGAAGAATAATTATCTTTTTGCCATCGAATATAAAAAAACGCACCCAACATCAGCGTATACTTTTTCGCCAAAAAATATTGGACTAGGTGTTAATTCAGAAGATCATGAGTACTACCCTTCCACCACAATTGATGGCAAAGAAATGATTTTTAACCGCAGGGTTAATGGGGATGAAGATTTCTACGAAAGCTCATTAATTAATGGCGAATGGACCACAGCAACGCCTATTAAAGGAAAAATTAACACGAATTATAATGAAGGGGCTCAAACTATTTCTCAAGATGGTCAATGCTTGATTTTTACAGGCTGTAATTATCCTGAAGGCGCGGGTAGTTGCGACTTGTATATTTCTTATAAAAATAAAAATGGATTCTGGACAGAAGCAGAAAATTTAGGCCCAGCTATTAATACAGAATTCTGGGAGTCCAATCCATCTCTATCAGCCAACAAACAGGACCTTTATTTTTCAAGTGACAGATTAGGAGGATATGGAGGAAAAGATATTTGGATTTCACACAGAAATAACAAAGGAAATTGGAGTAAGCCTGAAAATCTCGGCCCCATTATTAATTCAAAAGGAGACGAAACTTGTCCCTTTATTCACTCCGATAATCAAAGTTTATTTTTTAACAGTAATGGTCATCCTGGATACGGTATGGCAGATTTATTTATTTCAAGAAAATCTAAAGGTAAGCAATGGCAAACACCTGAAAATCTCGGCTACCCTATAAATACAATTGATGATGAAGGCTCCCTGATTGTAGCCTCAGACGGTAAAACATGTTTTTATGCAAGCGACTTCGGTAAAAGCGAAAACGGTCTCGATATATACAGCTTTGTGATAAGAAATGATATTAAGGCAATTAAAACTACCTGGGTCACTGGTAAAGTTTTTGATCAAAAAACATTAAAAGGATTGCCTTCTTCCGTTGAACTAACGGATATAAATAACCGAGATTTTTCAACCTCAATTCAAACAGACGAGGATGGGAATTATTTCATTTCATTGCCAGAAGAAAGAGATTATGCCTTTAATGTAAACAGAAAGGGTTATCTTTTTTATTCTAATAGCTTCTCTTTACAGAAAAATACAACTGACTCTTTTTTCAACATCAATATTGGGTTAAACCCTATTGAAGCAGGCGCTAAAATTATACTAAAGAATATCTTTTTTGAAAAAGAAAAATATACAATTACTTCTATTTCTTTCAGTGAGCTGGATAAGCTATATTCATTACTATTAGAAAATCCAATATTGAAATTTCAAATAGAAGGACACACAGATAATTCAGGCAATAAAGAAGCTAACATTTTATTAAGTCAAAATAGAGCTAAAGCTGTGGTTAACTATTTAACTGCCAAAGGAATAAGTGCTACTAGGTTAAAAGCAATGGGTTTTGGCGACAGCAAACCTATTGATAGCAATGAAACGGAACAGGGGAAAAGCAACAATAGAAGAACGGAAATTCACGTACTCTCAAACTAACTATTTATTTATCATTGTTCACGATTATGGACAATGAACTTATTTTTCAAATAGCCCTTTCTAAAATTCCCCATATTGGCGATGTGCACGCTAAGACTTTAGTAAGCATCTTCAATTCTGCCTCAGCAATTTTTAAAACATCAAAAAGGCAACTTGAAAAAATTGAGGGTATTGGCAGCATTAGAGCAAATAGCATAAAAAATTTCAACAATTTTAATTTCTGTGAAAAAGAAATAAAATTTATTGAGAAAAATAATATTCAGCCAATATTTATTAGTTCTGAAAATTATCCGAAAAAATTATTGCATAGTGCCGACTGCCCGGTTTTACTATACTTTAAAGGAACCGCAGATTTAAATAAATCAAAAATAATTTCCGTAGTAGGTACCAGGAATAACTCGGAATACGGAAAATTTGTTTGTCAAAAATTAATCCGAGAATTAAAAGAATATAATATAATCGTGGTTAGTGGTCTTGCTTATGGCATTGATACTATAGCACATCAGACTTCAATACAAAATAATATTCCAACCATTGCGGTTTTAGCTCATGGGCTGGACAAGATTTACCCTGTATCCAATACTAATCTTGCTAAAGAAATTATTGAGCAAGGCGGATTACTAACCGAATTCCATAGTGGCCATCAGCCAGACAAACAAAATTTTCCGAAAAGAAATCGAATTACTGCTGGAATTTGCGATGCACTAATTGTTATTGAATCTGGCAAAAAAGGTGGCTCGTTAATTACCGCAGAAATAGCGAATAGTTATAACAAAGATATTTTTGCAGTTCCTGGAAGAATTGGTGACCTAAAGAGTGAAGGCTGTAATTCATTAGTCCATTCTCACAAAGCATCAATTGTACAAAGTTCGGCTGACATTATAGAACAAATGGGCTGGAACAATACAACCATTACTAGAAAAAATAAACAACGGTCCTTATTTATAGAATTAACTAATGAAGAAAATAAAATCTATACAATTATATCAGAAAATAATCCAATTTCCCTTGATGAAATAATGTACAAAAGCATGTGTAGCAATAGTGCTATAGCTACCGTTCTATTACATTTAGAAATAAATAATCTGATTGTCGCTTTGCCAGGGAAATTATATAAATCAATTTGAGTATATTTTAACCTCATTATAGTATAGGTAATAAATTAATAGCAAGTAATGTTAACAGGGCATAAATTCATTCGGACACATATGTTAGGATGATTATGATGTAGAAACTTAATTTTAGTCCTTGTCATATTTAAAATATTTGGCTTAATTTTACATATGGCATTAAAAAATAAGAAATCTATAAAAAACCATGTGTCTAAAATCATTGAAGAAGGTCTAACTTTTGATGATGTGCTAATCAAACCAGCTTATTCTAAAATTCTTCCGAGCGATGTAGATATTTCCACTCAATTAACAGAAAAAATAAAATTAAATATACCCATGCTGAGTGCCGCAATGGATACGGTAACCGAAGCATCTTTAGCCATTGCACTAGCAAGAGAAGGAGGCTTAGGCATTCTTCATAAAAACATGAGTATTCAACAGCAAGCCGATCAGGTTCGAAAAGTAAAAAGAAGTGAAAGCGGATTAATTATTGATCCCATTACTTTACATCCTGATTCAACTATCGGGGAGGCTGTTTTTTTAATGAAAGAAAATAAAATTGGAGGAATCCCCATTATAGACAAAGCACGTAAATTAGTTGGGATTTTAACTAATAGAGACTTGCGATTTGAAAGAAACAACCAACAAAAAGTGAGCAGTGTGATGACTAGTCAGCATCTCATCACCGCGCCAGAAGGAACCGATCTTAAAAAGGCCGAGTTAATTTTTAAAAAAAATAAAATAGAAAAACTACCGGTTGTAGATAAATCAGGAAAATTAATTGGATTAATAACATTTGGAGATATCTTGAAATTAACGAGCCATCCAAATAGTGTAAAAGATACTTTTGGGAGATTATTAGTTGGAGCGGGGGTTGGAA
>CANICR010000068.1 GCA_947466405.1 Chitinophagaceae bacterium
CTTACTCACTTCTTTTCCAAAAACGGCTGTTCTAATTTCCATTCCTATCTGACCAGTAGTAACTCCTTCCAACATTGCTTTTTGTCGGTCTACCTTTACCGTTATTTCTGGACTATTTAAATCAACATCTAATTTTAAATTTTCAATACCGTTGATATGATTCGTGTCTAAATAATTATTTAATTTCTGAGCTATATAGGCTATCTCCTCATACTTATCTCCTACTATTTCAATATTTACAGGAGGATCAGTTGGTGGACCAGCATCTTCTTGAGTTACCTCTATACTTGCACCAGGAATCCCATTCATACGAGATCTAATTTCTTCTAATATCGGTTTTGTTTTTTTTCCATGTCTTTTTTCAAACTCTACAAAAGAAACCTGAATACGACCTAAATTTGGCTGAATACTTCTATTATTACTTCGTGGGTTATTGGCGCTGTTTGCTACGTTCGCAATAACACTTTCTACGATGCTTCCTTCTTCGCCTGGTTTTTCTTTTTCTAAAACTTCAAATACACGCTGTTCTAAAATATGCGTGATACTATCTGTTGTTTTTACACTAGTACCAACAGGCATTTTTAAATACACATAAACAAATTTTGGATCACCACTTGGAAAAAAAGTGGCTTTATTTCCCCTTGCCATCAGCAATATTATTGACAATGGAAATAATAAAAATAATGACACAACAGCCCAAACAGGACGTTTCCCTTTTAAAATCCAACGTAATAATTTTTCATAACGGTTCATTAAACTAGGCAACAGTTTTGTTTGGAAAGTATGAATTATTTTACTGAATAAATATTTGTTTAACACTACCAAAATCATCATGAATAATAAAAAATTAGCAAAGCCATGCGATCCAAACAAGTGCAAGATGATTGCAATTAATATTGCAGCAGAGAACCACCATTTTTTAAATACTGAATTTTTGGGCTCTTCATGTTCCTTTCCTTCAGGCTTCATGAAGCTTACCGCAAAAACAGGATTAAAAATAAAGGCAACAATGAGTGATGCTGCTAAAGTTAGAATCAGCATAGTGGGTAAATAAATCATGAATTTCCCGATAATGCCTTTCCAAAATAGCAACGGAAAAAATGGCGCTAATGTAGTAGCCGTACCTGCTAAAACAGGTATAAAAACTTCTCCTGCAGCCTCTTTAGCACTCTTGATGATATTTATTTTTCCATTGTTATAAATTCGATGAGTGTTTTCTATCACAACAATGGCATCATCTACTATGATTCCTAATCCAAATAACAAGGCAAACAACACAATGAAATTTAATGTAACAGGTGTGCCTACTATAGAATCTGCAATTGGTAAAAATAAGAACGCTACAAATACACTCAATGGTACACTTAATGCTACAAAGAACGCATTGGTTACGCCCATGAAAAACATCAAAATGATTAGTACTAAAATAAATCCAATTATAATTGTATTAACCAAATCATTAAAAGAGGTAGCCGTTGCTTTACTTTGATCACCTGTAATTACCACATTCAAGCTTGGAGGCAACTCTTCGCTTGATTTCATTTGCTCTACAATCTTTTTTATTTTATCCGCTGCTGTTATTAAATTTTCTCCTGCACGTTTGATAATATTAATAGTCACCACATTTTTACCATCTAATCTTGCATAACTTTCTCTTTCTTTGGTCGTATCTTTTAATTCGGCTATATCTTTTAGATAAACAGTAGCTCCCTGAGCGCTACTTTTTACCATAATATTTTGAAGATCCAATGCACTAGTAAACTGACCTTTTATTTTTAAGGTTCTTTTCATATTCCCTACTTCTATCAGTCCGCCTGTGATATCATTATTTTCACGAGAAATAGCATTTTCAATATCCATAAAACTTATTCTTGCGGCTTGCATCTTGTATGGATCTACATTTATTTGTATTTCTCTTTCTGGTGCACCTACAATTTCAGCTCTGGTGATTTCAGGTAATTCCTCAAATTTATCCTGTAGTTTATCTGCAAATGATTTTAATTTAACCCCATCATAATCACCACTTACATTAACAAACATAATCGGCATTTCACTGAATGCAAATTCTTGTACATTAGGCTGACTAGTAAGATTATTAGGTAAGTCACTTTGTGCTTTATCAATTGCGTCTTTTACTTTTTGTTTCGCCAATTCTGTTTTTACATCCGTATCAAATTCTATAATGATCAAACTATAATCTGTTTGAGAAGTACTCGTTATTTTCTTAACCTTTGCACCACTAATGCCTTTTAATTGTTTTTCTATTGGCCTTGTAACTAAGTTTTCAATATCCTTAGGTGAATTACCTACATAAACAGTGGTAACACTAATCGTGGGAACTACAATATCCGGGTATTGTTCTTTAGGAAGTGTATTGAATTTATAAAATCCAAATGCACTAATAAGTATTGCTATTATATATATTGCAGTCCTATTGTCTATAGCCCAACTAGTAGGCTTGTATTCTTTTATCTTTTCTTTAATGCTTTCAACAAGATTCATGTGTTGTCTTTTTGATTTATTAATTAACAGTTACAATCTGTCCTTCATATAAACTTTGATAACCGACAGTTATTAATTGTTCTCCACCTTGTAAGCCTGATTTTATTTCTACAAAATCGCCGTAAACATATCCTAGTTCAATTATTTTTCTAGTTGCAATGGTTCGGCCACTAGCTTTTTTTTCAAGTATATAAACATATTTATTTTTTTCGTCGCTTTGTATTGTGTTTACTGGCACTACCACAGCCTTGGCTAAAGTATAATCCAATATCTTCATTAATACAGATTGATTAGGTTTAAGAATACCGTCTGAAGGAATTTTTGCTTCCGCAACAAAACCACGTTGAGTATTTTCAATAGTTTGACCTATTAAAGAAATAGTGGAATGAAGAATTTTATTAGCATCTGCAATTTCTATTACAACTGGGGTTCCTTTGTGCACGCGTGTTAAATAATTTTCTGGCACATTCGCAATCACTTTAAGTTTATCTGTATTGACAATTTTAATTTGTCCCATTCCGCCAAATAATTCACCTACCTTAACCATTACTGTCTCCGCAACACCATCCACATCACTATAAACATTTGTAGTATTCAATTGTTCAACAGCCACTTTAACTTGCTCTTCTGCTGTTTTTAATTGATTCTGTAATGCGTCCGAATTTGTTTTTGCATTTAAGAGTTGAACTTCTGTTCCAATACCCTTTTCCCAAAGATTTTGCTGTCTATCATATACATTTCTTGCAAAACTCAATTGTGTTTTTATAACTTCCAGTTGTTGACGTGCGGCAATTAAAGATTGACGCATGATGGCATCATCTAGTTTTAACAACAATTGTCCTTTTTGTACTTGATCTCCTTCCTTGATCAATAATGATTTAACTTGACCACCCATGCCACGAGGAGTGATGTAAGAAATATTTTCAGCATCTACTCTACCTCGAAGGTCAATGTAGTGTTCAAATAACTGAATAGCAACAGGAGATACAGCTACGAGTTTAGCATTTTTATTATTTGAACTAGCAGTATCTAATTTGCTTATTTCTTCTTCCAGCAATTTAATCTGATTGTCTATTTTATTCTTTTCCTCAGTTAACTTGATTAACAAACTTTTTTTGTTGGCAAGTATTGCATTTTTTTCTTTAGAAGAATTATTGCAAGAAATAGCACATAAAACAATCACTGAAGTAAGAAGTACGAAACTGTATTTTTTCATTGTATTAATTTTTATATTTTCTAGAAATTTGTTAAGGTAATTTTCCAATTGATTTTAAATAATCTACTTTAGCTATAATGGCGTCATACAATGCCCCATAATAATTATTCTGGGCAACTTTTAATTCTGTTTGAGCATTATATATTTCCATATTACTTCCTAATCCTTGTTCGTACTTCAGCTTTGTAGCGGCATATACCCTTTCGGCTAAGTCCATGTTTTTTTGTTGATTTTCATAGGTTGTAATGGCGCTTGAAAATTTCAATTTGGCATCCGATACTTCTAATTGGATGGCTTGCTCTAATCTATTTTTTGTATTCTTTGTTTTTTCTAACTCATATTGTGCTTTGTTAATTCGGGCATTTCTTACATTACCATCAAAAAGAGGCACAGATAATTTTACACCAACCAAAGATGTTGAAAACCAGCTTCCTTTATCAAAAAAATTAAACTCATTACGTTGTGCATTTTTCGAATAGGTTCCAAATGCTGCAATAGTTGGAATTTTACTTAACTGATATCTTTTTACGTTATATCGACTAAGTTTTATAGCTGTATTAATTTGCTGATACTCCTTTCTATTATTGAAATCAAGACTATCGTTCAAGGTAACTGATTTTATTTCTTCATCTTGTAAAGAATCTGTTAGTAGTAAAATATCTTTTTGTGGGATATTTATTAAAAATTTGAGTGCTGCATTTCCAATTTCTAATTGATTGGATATTTTTTCTTTTTCTGTCTTAAGATTATTTAACTGAACTTCTACTTTATCTACATCTAATTTTTCAGCAAATCCATTTTTATAAATTTCTTTTGTATCTGCAAAAAGTTTTTCAAATCTTTCAATATTGGCATCAATGCTTGATGCTTGTTTTTTACTTACAACCAACTGATAGTATATCTTATAAACAGTGGCTTTTATTTGTTCTTTTGTTACTTCTGCTGATTGTTTAGCAAGGTTTAATACTGTATTGCGGGCTTTTAAACCCACGAACACTTGCCCATCAAATAATATTTGTGAAACATCAATACTTCCAGAAGCATTCCAGGGAGTTCCAAACTTTGCAGGTATGCTACTAAATCCATTTGCAGGATTTGTAATTGGATTTCCACTGCCATTTACCACTCCGTTATCTACTAGAACCTTATAAACAGAAGGAGAAATAAAATCAGGCAATGTAGTAACAGGTATATCAAAATAATGAATACCGGATACGCTTCCATTAATTTGAGGTAACGCTATTGCTGTAATTTCGTTGTTGCTTTGTTTTTGAATTTTAATATCTAATAATGCATTTTTAATGTCCACTGCATTATTCATTGCATATTCTACCGCCTGCTTTACAGAAAATTGATTCACTTTTTGAGCAATAGTATTTTGTAGAGAGGCTACTACAATAAATAGAACAAGATGTGTTTTAATTAAAGTACTTCGTGACATTATTTTTTTATTTTGGCTTGAATATATTTTAAAGAAAGTTTGTGCCCTTTTTGAGAAACGATTCCAAAGAGAAAATGTTTTGACAATTCTTCCGCAATTTGGGCAAGCGTAAATTTTATTTTTGAATGAAACTCCGGATTGAAAGGAATTACAATAGACTCTAATCTATACCTAGCCATTATTTCCACATTAATATCTGGCCTGTATAGTTCTTCAATAACCCCTCTTTGTATGTTTTTTTTAATGACTTCAAACAAGTAATTATTTTTATGAGATTTAAACACCTCAAATCCCTGAGCATAATATTTTTGTAAATCAAATAAAATAGAAGGATTCATATGATGAAATAATTGAGACATTTGATCCATTGCCAAAAAGATTTCATGAATCGCATCCGTAGCTATTTTTCTATCAATATCACATTTTTCCTGGTTGTGATTGATGATAGTGGTAATAACTTCTACTACTAAAGATTCTTTGTCGGCATATGATTGGTAGATTGTTTTTTTACTTATACCCATCTTAGACGCAATATCATCCATGCTGATACTCTTCAATCCATATTGCATGAATAAATCATGTGCTTCTAAACGAATTCTTGCTTTATTATCTATGTTGTCCTTCATCTTGCGACGCAAAACTATGGAAACTTTTTGTGTTACCAAAGTTTTTTTAAGGAAATAAAAAAATCCGCCTATTAAAGACGGACATTTAAAATATTTGAAAGGTTGATTAATTCTTAGCCACAGTAAATACCCTCGATAAATTAAATCCAAAACTTACCTCTGCTTTACCCCATGATTTGGTGGTATTCGTAATAAAAGCTTTTTCATTCATTCCGCTAGAGTTCGAGAAATGCATTTGAAATACGTGACCACCTGTTTCAACATCAAATCCAATTGATAAAGGATTTTTTAAATTTTCAAATTGACTACTTCCTAAATTTTCATCAATCTCACTTGAATTCACCAAATAATGGTAATCAACTACAAAGGCAGATCGTTTTGAAAACTTATATCTAGCACCAATTCCTAATGCAAAAAACTCATTGGTATAATTAGCGTCTTTTACTAAATTAACGTGTACATGTGTAGGTGCTAATTGTGCACTGAATTTATCATTGAATTTCCTACCCACTATCACCTCATTATAAAATCCCATTCTGCTGCTAAAATAATTTTTTCTGTCTGGAAATTCCCAAGGCGCAGATGAAATGGTAGCTCCGGTAATCAAAACAACCGACACTGGAGAAGGGTTTTTGCCACCTACTGATTGTTGTACTAATCTATATTTTAAAAATCCATCCCACTCTTTACCTGCTGTACTTCTACCAATACCTACTGTGAAATTTTTTGTTACCCCATAATCAAAACCAAATCTCATTGAGGCTTGGTCTAAACCCCATAAATTACTAAACCCTGTGTTTATTAAGCCAAATCGATGTAAAATCCTAACATCTAAAACACCTTTTCCAATAAATTCCATTGAATGGCCATTCACCACACGACTTGATTTAAATGCATTGCTGATATATTCTTTTGGTTTTGGGCCATTATCTACTAATGACAACAAATCATCTTGTGCAAATAAAATATTTGAAAAGGAAATGAAAATTATGATTAGTAGTAGTTTGATACTTTTAATGTACATGATTGAGATTATTTTAAGATAGAATAATTACAGTTAATTTTTATTTTGGCAGTCTTGGATAATTTATCTTTTACTACATTAGGAATCGCAATTTTATAATCGTCCATTGTTACTATAAATTCTGAAGAAGCGTCAATTGATTGACCACTCACTTTAAATATCCCTTTGGTTTCAATTTGCTTTTCAACCCCGTGAATAGTTAATTTACCATTAACTAATACAGGATAAGTGCCATCTTTAGCAACGTTTACTTTGTCCATATTGGTAACAACACCACTAAATGTTGAGAATGGATACTTATCACTTTCCATATAATTTTCATTAAAATGCTCTCCCAATAATGCACTCCAGAATTCAAAAGCCTTTATAGTAATTTTAAATTGCATTTTCCCAGTTGACGCATCAAATACAGATAAAACAGACTTATTCGTACCCGTTATATCTTCCATGCCTGTTCCTGCATCAAACCACGCTTTACCAGTTTTTGTAGAGTATTTAGTTTGTGCATTTGCAAATCCTGCTATACAAATTAACAAAGTCAGTATTATTGTTTTTTTCATCGGTTAATTATTTTTTAAATTTATATTAATGTTTATTTGGTGCGCATGTCTTCAGCATCACATTTTTTCCGGCTACATCAGCAAGCATATCATCCGGATTAACGACTACATCAAAACCATCGCTGCCGCTATAAATACCTTTGATATTTGCTTCTCCACCGATTTTAAAAGTAGATTTACAACAAGCGAAGGTAGTACTATCAAAACTGCAATTAATTGTTGCTGATGGGCCTCCCTCAATAAATATAGTAGCATCTTTGATATCAATAATTTTTCCTTTCACCGCAATATTATTATCCTTATATATAGAGTCTATTAATTGACGATGATTAATCAATTCGTTGATTAACTCAGTGGCAACCATTTCTTTTACTGGCTCACTGTCTGCAGCTGTTGCTGGTCTTTTTGTAACTTTATAAAACACGATGCCACCTATTACAATTCCTATAATAAATAAATACAGCAGTACTTTTTTCCACTTTTTCATTGTTGTTATTTTTTACAGATTAATTAGTATATAGATGACCTGCATTTACCCAATCGGTAATAGCATTCTGATTTGCAACTGATAAAGGACCTGAGGTTGGCATGTCTTTATTTTGAACACAACGAACATTAATTCTATCCCATTTATCAACTATTTGGCATGATGTTGATAAATTCGGGGAAGTGCCTCCAGTATTATGGCAAGAAACACAATTACTTTGAATGATAGCAGCCACAGCCGTAAATTTAACTCCTTTTTGAATTGAAGGATTTGAGCAATCTCCTGTAGTGGATGTTGCATATAATAATTCTTCTTTGTCTTTGTAACAACTTGAAATTAATATTACAACAATCAAACTGAGCGCTATAAGAAGTTTGTATTTTTTCATGTTTGTTATTTTTATTTATAAAATATTTGAGCGTAAAAGTAATGTATTGAACTATGCTTTATAAAATATATTTTATTGTATATTATATAAATCAAATCCTTTAGTTATCTACTTTTATCGACAAATTATTAGAATTTAATTAATTTGAATAGTAACAAAAATACTAAAATATTTTCTTTCTATTAAATGATAAATATCATTTTAACAGCTCTTTTTGTTAATATAATTAATATGAAACAAAAATTCCTTTTTTATTTTTACATTTGAAAATCTACATTTAAAACTATTTAAAATGAAAAAAATAATTTCTTCTTTAACCGTCTTATCATTATTTTGTATTACATATATCGCAATCAGTTGCAAACATGAAGTTCCTGTTAATGCAGATGCTGGTTGTAGTAGCTTTTTATTAAGCACAACATTTACAAATTCTACTACTGCTAATCCAAACAGCGGTACTATAACGGCTACGGCTATAGGAGGATTTGGAGGATTTATTTTTAGTATTAATACAACTCCTGTTACAACAAATCAAACTGGTTTATTCACTGGTTTAGCGGCTGGGACTTATACCATAACGTCAACTAGTGGCAATTGCATCAAAACTACTTTAGTTACATTAACAAATACCGGCGGTGGCGGGGGTGGCACAGGTATTAGTTTTGCAAGAGATATTCAGCCAGTCATTTATAATACTTGCGGGCAGGCAACATGCCATAACCATAACAATAACTATAATACATATGCAGATATTGTTGGAACACCAGGAGCAACATGGTCTGCTTGTACCAACTTAAATTCATTTGTAAAACGAGTTGTTGGGACAACTGGTCTTACTACATCAGGTAGACACGATATGCCAACTACTGGCACGGCTTCATGGACAACTTTTGTTAACACCTACTTTATTCCATGGATTAATCAAGGATTCCTAAATAATTAATAATACTCTAAATAATTAAAAAAAGTCGTTCAATAATGAAC
>CANICR010000069.1 GCA_947466405.1 Chitinophagaceae bacterium
TATAAGCAGAAGCTCCGCAAATAATTAATCTTGGTTTTTCTTTTCTTGCTTTTTCTTCTAGCATTTCATAATCAATCAAACCTGTTTCTTTTTTTACGCCATAAAAAAAAGCTGTATAAAATTTTCCGGAAAAATTAACGGGTGATCCATGAGTAAGATGTCCGCCCATACTTAAATCAAGTCCTAATATTTTATCTCCTGGCTGAAGTATAGAAAGCATTAATGCAGCATTGGCTTGAGCACCACTATGAGGCTGTACATTTGCATATTCGCAATTAAATACTTTTTTTATCCTGTCGATTGCTAATTGTTCTACTTGATCAACAATTTCACAACCTCCATAATATCTTTTACCCGGATAGCCCTCTGCATATTTATTGGTTAAAGATGACCCCATTGCCTGCATAACTTCTAAACTAGTGAAGTTCTCACTTGCAATCAGTTCAATTCCATTTCTTTGTCTGTTTAATTCCTGAGAAATTAAATCGAATAATACTTTGTCTTTTTGCATTTTATTAATTTGTCTTGCAAAGATAAGTACGGTAGGTTAATCATTTTTCTATTAATAGTATATAATTAAATATTTATTGTTTTTCACAGCTGAGCTTTCTTAAAATATGAGGTTTAAATAAAATGTACTAATTTCACTAATCGAAAAAGGATTCTAATTAATGAAGGCGATTATTCCCGTAGCGGGTGCAGGAACCAAACTCCGCCCCCATACATACACACAACCAAAAGCACTAATTCCATTAGCTGGAAAAACGATACTTAGTATTATCGTTGATCAACTGAGGGAAGCTGGTATAACTGAATTTATTTTTATCATTGGATATTTAGGAGAAAAAATTCAGGATTATGTAGAAAAAAATTATCCAGAATTGAATTGTCATTTTATCAATCAAAATGATCGGCTCGGAACTGGCCATGCTGTAGAGCTTACAAAAGAAATTGTGGGAAATGATGAAGTGTTGATTGTATTAGGAGACACTATTGCTGAATATGATTTAAAACAAATCATGGAAGAGCCTTATTCGATGCTTGGAGTAAAAAAAGTAGATGACCCTCGAAATTTTGGTGTAGCAGAAGTGGATGAAAATGGGTTCATTAATCGATTGGTGGAAAAGCCTGCAATTCCAAAAAGCAATATGGCTTTAGTGGGGATATATAAAATAAAAGAGTCTGCTGTTTTGTATAGCTGTTTAACAAAAATTATTCAAACCAATGAAGACCAGCAAGATTTTAATTTAACGGATGCGCTAGAATGCATGATACAACAAGGTGCAAAATTTAAAATATTTAAAGTATTAAATTGGTTCGATTGTGGAAAAAAAGAAACCCTTTTAGAGTCTAACGCCATTTTATTAAAAAAGTTTGGTGGCAATATTGCAGAAATAAATCCTTTTCAAAATACTATCATTATTCCTCCGGTAAGCATAGGGGAAGGTTGCGTCATTAAAAACTCGGTTATTGGGCCCAATGTGGCAATAGGAGAATATACTACCATAAATCATGGTATAATAAAAGATTCTATCATTGGAGCTTATTCTAATTTGTTTGAAATTGTATTAAACAACTCGTTGATAGGCAATGATGCTGAGGTAAAAGGAGTAAGCCGAAATTTAAATATTGGTGACAACACCGCCATCGATTTGGGTGGAAGTCGATCATAATTAACCACCATCATTTATGCAATCTTTTCAAAATAGCATAACAAAATTATTCAACACAGAAATACCTATAATTCAAGGGGGTATGATTTGGGCAAGTGGCTGGCGTTTAGCCAGTGCAGTAAGTAATGCTGGTGCATTAGGACTCATTGGCAGCGGAAGCATGTATCCGGAGGTATTGAAAGAACATATACAAAAATGTAAATCCGCAACTAGTAAGCCTTTTGGCGTTAATATTCCTTTACTTTATCCCAATATTGATGAGCATATTCAAACTATTATAGAAGAGAAAATTTCAATTGTATTCACTTCTGCTGGGAACCCCGCAACTTATACATCCTTATTAAAAAAGAATGGAATTAAGGTGGTTCATGTAGTTAGTAGCAGCAAGTTTGCCATAAAAGCGCAAGATGCCGGATGCGATGCCGTTGTTGCAGAAGGATTTGAAGCGGGCGGACACAATGGGAGAGAAGAAACTACGTCAATGGTTTTAATACCTGCCATTTGCGAAGCGGTTAACATTCCTGTGATAGCCGCAGGGGGTATTGCCAGAGGAAATCAAATGTTGGCAGCCATGATATTAGGAGCTTCGGCTGTTCAAATAGGAAGTAGATTTGTGGCTAGCGATGAAGCATCGAGTCATATTAATTTTAAAAATGCCATTACTAATGTAGAGGAGGGAGGCACCTCCCTTAGTTTAAAAAAATTAACACCTGTCAGGTTGTTGAAGAATAAATTTTATCATGAAATACATGAAGCCGAGATCAATGGGGCATCAAAAGAAGAATTGATAGAGCTTCTTGGAAGAGGCCGCGCAAAAAAGGGGATGTTTGAAGGTGATATAGATACGGGCGAATTAGAAATCGGACAGTCAAGTTGTTTAATAAAAAAAGTACAACCAGCCAGTGAGATTGTACATGAAATATGGAATGATTATTTACATGAAATAGAAAAGCTGAAGCGTTAAATATTTTAACGTACTATTGATTATAATACTAATAACGTTTACAGGTAAATTAATTTAAAACTATTTAGTAAAAGCCCATTTGATCATCTCCTTCCAGGATGGTTTTTTCCCATACATTAAAATGCCGGTTCTATAAATTTTTCCAGTTATCCAGGTGAAAAATAAAAAAGAGGCAACCAATAATAACATTGACAAAGCTATTTGCCAAAATGGAATGTCGTATGTAGTTCTGCCCATCATAACAATTGGGGAGGTTAATGGAAATATACTGCCAAAAATTGCCAAGCTGCTATTTGGATCATTTACTGCTTTTGTCATTATTACAAAGCCTAAAATAATGGGCATTAAAACTGGAAAAACAAATTGCTGAGCTTCTTGTTGATCTTCGCTTACAACACTCCCTACAGCCGCAAATATCGATGCATAGGTGAGATATCCACCCAGGAAGTAAAATAAAAAAGAGCCCGCAATTTTTGTCAAGGGCAAAGAAGACAATCCTTGAATGGTATTTGCAAGCATTGTCACATTTTCCGAACTGCTAGAGGAAGCATTGGAAACCTGATGCATGAATTCTGGAAATATAAATGGAATAGACATCTGCATGAGAATCATCAAAACAATCCAAATAGCAAATTGAGTTAACCCAACGGCTCCAATACCTAAAATCTTTCCCATCATTAATTCAAAAGGCTTCACGGAACTTATAATCACCTCTGCAATTCTATTGGTTTTTTCTTCTGTAACACCACGCATTACTTGGGTTCCGTAAATTACCATCATCATATAAATGAGTAATCCGCAGCCAAAAGAAACAGCATAAGAAATTTCTGCAAAACTTTTTTTTGACCCATCTTCTGAATCAATGGTATTGGTAATACTAGCTTCCTGTGTCATTCGGTCAAATTCTTCAGGATCAACACCTTTCAATAATAATTGTTTAGCTCGAAGAGTTTTATTGATGATAGATTCGATAGATTCTATAGTAGTTAGACTTGCAGAGGAGCTGCTGTGTAATTGAAATTTATCTTTAATGGATGAATCTTTTGAAATAAATAAAAACGATTGATATCCATCCTTTTTGTATTTTTTTATATAGGAGTCTGCTGTTTCATTTTTTATAAACTTGAATTCGATAGAACTTTGATGGTTGTCGATTTTTCCTCCAAACAAATTGGCTTCATCAATAACGGCGATTTTTTGTTTTTCATCACTTCCGCTTAATGAAATATAAATAATGGCAGCATAAAATCCCATAATGATCAATGGAATGCCAATGGTAGTTAGTAGGAATGACTTCTTTTTTACCCTGATGAAATATTCTCTGCTTAATATTATACTAATCTTATTCATGGTTATAGGTTGAAATAGCGGTTCTATTAATGGGTGATGTTAAATTTTCTGGTTGCTGTTGAATTTTCAACCAATTTTATAAATATATCATTCAAAGAGGGCAACACTTCGTTAAATGATTCGATATTTATTTGTTGTTGAATAAAATAATTCAGTAGTTCATTGTTAGTAGTTTCTTTGGAGAGTTTTATTTGCACACTATCTTTTTCATGCTTGATTACTTCGAAAATAGGGGTCATTATTTGCTCAGGTGTAAGATTGGCTCCGATTTTGAAAATATTATCTTTGAAATCTTGTTTAATATCTTGAATGTTGCCATCCAGCATTTTTTTGCCTTTGTTAATTAAAACAATTTGAGTGCAAATTTCTTCAACCTGTTCCATGCGATGCGTGCTAAAAATAATGGTAGCTCCATTATTAGCTAGATTAAAAATTTCTTCTTTAATAATATTTGCATTTACAGGGTCTAAGCCACTAAAAGGTTCATCAAGAATAATTAAAGAGGGGTTGTGTAGGATGGTTGTTACAAATTGTAATTTTTGACTCATGCCTTTACTCAAGTCTTCTACTTTTTTATTCCACCAGCTTTCCATTTCAAATTTCACAAACCATTTTTTCACACTGGCCATGGCATCAGCTTTGTTCATTCCTTTTAATCTGGCAAGGTAAATAGCGTGTTCTCCAATTTTCATTTTCTTATAAAGGCCTCTTTCTTCGGGCATGTAGCCGATGTTGATGATGTCATCAATTGCATGGAATTTTTTTCCGTTGAAAAGAATTTCGCCGCTATCTGGATGAAAAATACCAGTAATCATTCGTAGCAAAGTGGTTTTGCCGGCTCCATTTGGACCTAATAATCCAAAAATGCTTCCTTTTTTTATAGAAAAACTGATGTCATCAACTGCTTTTTGAGAGGAGAAATCTTTTTTCAGAGAATGGAGTTCTAGGATATTCATATAAAATTAGTTGAGGTAAAAATAAGATTTTTGAACTGATTGAAAAGCGGATAAAAAATAAGCATTCATTAAGATTTATGGCTAATAATTGTGGCGACTCTTTCTCCATCCATAGCAGCACTTACAATCCCTCCTGCATAACCAGCGCCTTCTCCGCATGGGAATAAATTGTCAAATTGAGGATGTTCCAATGTTTCACTATTTCTTGGAATTCTTACTGGGCTAGAGGTTCTGCTTTCTGTAGCAACTACAATTGCATCATTTGTATAATAGCCTTTCATTTTTTTTCCAAATGTTTTGAGTCCGTTTGATAGTGCGTTGTAAACAAAATCTGGCAGTACGATATCAAGGCTCGTTTCAAGTAGTCCGGGGAGATATGAATTTGGTGGCAAGGAGTTTGAATGGGTATAGGTACAAAAATCTGCTAATCTTTGTGCGGGAGCAACAAATCCACCACCACCGGCCTTGTAAGCATTATGTTCAACCATTTTTTGAAAGTACATAAATAACAAAGGGTGATTGGCTGGTATTTTTTCATGTTTTAAACTATTGAAGGCATCTTCTTGTGTAATTTGGGTTACTATACCACTATTTGCATAGGGATTGTTTCTTTTAGAAGGGCTCCAGCCATTTACTACCAATTCTTCAGCATTAGTTGATGCAGGCGCAATAATACCACCTGGACACATGCAGAAAGAAAAAACGCCTTTGTCATTAATTTGTTCTACTAAACTATAAGAAGCAGGAGGTAAAAACTCGCCTCTTGATATACAATGGTATTGAATTTGATCAATCAATGTTTGTGGATGTTCTACTCTTACGCCCAATGCGAAAGGTTTTGCTTCAATTAAAATATTTCTTTTATGAAGTAATTCAAAAATATCTCTAGCGGAGTGACCGGTTGCTAAGATGTAATTATTGGCTTTATGTTCAACAAAATCAGCAGTTACCACATGCGAGATACTGTTAGTATTAGTGATAATATCTATTACTTTATGATTAAAAAGCACCTCGCCTCCACAGGAAATAATCGTTTCTCGCATTGCGGTAATAATCTGAGGAAGTTTATTGGTTCCAATATGAGGGTGGGCGTCGGCCAGGATATTTTCAGGAGCGCCAAAGTGAACAAAAAGTTGAAGAATTCTATTAATGTCGCCTCTTTTATTGCTTCGTGTATAAAGTTTGCCATCACTATAGGTACCAGCCCCGCCCTCACCAAAACAGTAATTACTTTCTGAATTGATAATACCTTGTTTGTTTAAAGTTGCTAAATCTCTGCGCCTGCTTTTGACATCTTTTCCTCTTTCAAGAATAATAGGTTTAATGCCCAGTTCAATTAATTTTAGCGCTGCAAATAATCCAGCGGGTCCTGCGCCAATTATGATGGTACTTTTTTCGGCGTTCCGTACGTCCTTAAAGTAAAATTTTTCTTGTTGTAAATGCTGGAAAGGCTCGTTGATAAAGGCGTTAAGGGTAATATTGAATAAGATTTGCTTACCTCTAGCGTCGATAGATTTTTTTAAAAGCTGAAAGCCGGAAATAGCGGAGGGTTTAATGCCTGCGAATTGAGCTATTTTAATTTTTATTTGATTTTCATCAAATGCGTCAGCGGGGATTAAACGCAGGGTTATTTTTTGTTGCATCTGTGTTAGGTTTTTATCCTAAAAACAATGAAAAAGGTTAACTTAAAATGGCAAATCGTCAACAGCGTCTGTTGCTGTCGATGAAAAAGTATCTAATGGTTCTAAATATTCGTTATCGATATTAGATTTGTTGCCAGATTGCAGCAATTGTTCAATTCTCCAGGCGTCCAGGTTAGTGATGTAGTTGGTTTTTCCGTCTTTTTCCCATTTAGAGCCTTTAATGTTGAAATATACTTTAATTTCATCACCTATATTAACCCTGTCTATAATAGATGTTTTATCTTGAACGCTTTGAAATTTTACATAATTGACAATAGTTCTGCCATTGATGTCATCAGACTTTTCTACTGCAAACTCTCTAGTTTTAAAGGATTCTGTCCTTTGTACGGTATCGTATTTAGCGACCAATTTGCCGGTTAATTCATAACTCATAGTACTAATTTTTTGAACTCAAATGTACCTTTATTTTATCAAAACTAGTGTAGGAGTGGCTGATTTATTCAGAAGAAAAAAAATAAAGGGGCATAATACGAAAAGTTGTTCATAAATATTTTATTTTGAATTGAAAAATGTCTATTTTAAGAGCCTGAAAAATAATATTCATCGAAAATATGCTGTACTGTAATCAGAAGTAAAAAAACAATATAAAAAAAATTTTTTTTTCAACATTTTCGTTCGATATTCGCTCTCCCAATAAAAAATAGCAATTATTGTGGAAAAACTGCAAAATTTCAGGTTTGCAAATAAAAAAGGAAATTAATTTATTCAATATATAAACAGGGGCAGGCAATGACGGAGAAATCTTTTGAAAAAGTATGGCATAATTGTTTAGAGATCATAAAAGATATAGTAGAGTGGCAACATTTTAAAACTTGGTTTGAGCCTATTAAGCCTGTATTATTAAAAGAAAAAGTATTAACTATTCAGGTTCCTAGTCAGTTTTTTTTCGAGTACATTGAAGAGCATTATGTATCTCTTCTTGCAAAAACATTAAAAAGAGAATTAGGGAAAGAAGCAAGATTGGAGTACAGGATAATGGTAGATAGTGGCAATAGTAAAAATAAGCCATTAACGATGGATGTTCCTGGGAATGGGTACAAATCATATTCTCATAATGAAATGGATTTCCCTTTAGTGGTGAATAATCAGGTAAAAAATCCTTTTGTAATTCCGGGGTTAAAAAAGATGCAAATTGACCCTCAGCTGAATAGTGCATATACATTTGAATCATTTATTGAAGGGGATTCCAACAGGGTGGCCCGTAGGGCAGGGAAGACGGTTGCAGAAAAGCCAGGTACTACATCATTCAATCCATTGGTGATATATGGTGGTGTGGGTTTAGGAAAAACACATTTAGCTCAGGCCATTGGCAATGAAGTAAAGAGGTTGTATAACAACAAAGTGGTTTTGTATGTAAGCTCCGAAAAATTTATCAACCAATTTATTGATCATGGTCGAAATAATGCAATCAATGATTTTATTCATTTTTATCAGTTGATAGATGTATTGATTATAGATGATGTTCAGTTTTTCAACAGGGCGGAGAAGTCGCAAGATGCTTTCTTTTCCATCTTTAATCATTTACATCAAAGTGGAAAACAATTAATATTAACGAGTGATAAATCTCCAAAAGATTTAGAAGGGGTACAAGAGCGTTTGTTAAGTAGGTTCCGTTGGGGTTTGAGTGCTGATCTGCAGCTGCCAGATTATGAAACTAAAATAGAGATTTTGGAAAGTAAGATGAAGAGAGATGGATTAGAGATGCCAAAAGAAGTAGTGAAGTATATAGCCTATAATATTAATAGCAATGTAAGGGAATTGGAAGGGGCATTAATTTCTTTACTGGCACAATCTTCATTAAATAAGAGAGAGATAGATTTAGAATTAGCGAAAAAAGTACTGCGTAATTTTGTAAAATCATCAAGCAAAGAAATTACAATTGATACTATTCAAAAGATGGTATGTGAGTATTTCGATGTTCCATATGATAAGCTTCTTCAAAAAACACGAAAAAGAGAAATAGTACAAGCCAGACAGATAACTATGTTTTTGTCAAAAGCGTTTACTAAAAATTCTTTAAAGACAATAGGGGAGCATTTTGGCGGTAGAGATCATACAACGGTTATACATAGTTGCCAAACTGTAAAAGATTTAATGGATACTGATAATTTATTCAAGGAAAGTGTTTTAGAGCTGCAACATAAGGTGCAGCTTGCTGCAATGTAGTATTGCGTTTTGAAACGATTGATTTATCATTTTCAACATATTGAAAACAAATTAGGTCTGTTTAAAAATAAATTAGCTCTTTCTTCATTTTCTTTTGGGTATTATCTGTTACAATTGTATTTTTGCTGCCCTTAACAAGGCGCAGGTTACAAAAGGAGAGGTGCCTGAGTGGCCGAAAGGAACGGTTTGCTAAATCGTCGTACGGGTTAAACTGTACCGTGGGTTCGACTCCCACCCTCTCCGCGAAGAA
>CANICR010000070.1 GCA_947466405.1 Chitinophagaceae bacterium
GGCAAGCCTATTAGAGAAAGTCGCGACTTTGATGTGCCTACTGCGGCAAATCATTTTTTTTATTATGCAGGATGGGCCGATAAATTAGATTATGCTTTTCCAAATAAAAAGCCAACATCTTTAGGCGTAGCCGGACAAATCATTCCATGGAATTTTCCCTTATTAATGGCAGCTTGGAAAATAGCTCCGGCCTTGGCTACAGGGAATACAGTGGTATTAAAGCCTGCAGAAACAACTTCATTAACGGCATTGAAATTAGCAGAAATTATTCAGGAAGCAGATTTGCCCCCAGGTGTGGTTAATATTATAACTGGTGCGGGTAGTACCGGCGCTGCTTTAGTAAATCATCCTGATGTAAACAAAATTGCATTTACTGGATCCACCGATGTTGGAAAAATTATACAGAAAGCAATTGCAGGAACTAATAAAAAAGCCACTTTAGAATTAGGCGGTAAAGCTGCTAATATTATTTTTGATGACGCGCCATTAGATCAGGCTGTTGAAGGCATTATTAATGGAATATTTTTTAATCAAGGTCACGTTTGTTGCGCTGGATCAAGGCTATTCGTGCAGGAGTCTGTGTATAAAATAGTATTACAAAAACTAAAAGATAGAATGGAGTCACTCATTTTAGGTGACCCAATGGATAAAAATACAGACATTGGTGCTATTAATTCAAAACAACAATTAGACGTCATTAATAAATACTTAAAAATTGGTCAACAGGAAGGTGCTGAGATATTTCAAAGTGCTTGCGCCATTCCGAAAAAAGGATTTTACTGCAGGCCAACTATTTTCACCAATGTAGCACAGTCGAATCGTATTGCACAAGAAGAAATATTTGGGCCGGTACTGGCTATACAAACTTTTAGAACAGAGGATGAAGTGATTGAAAAGGCTAACAATACGCCATTTGGATTATCAGCAGGTGTATGGACAGATAAAGGATCTAAGATTTTTAATATGACTTCAAAATTAAAAGCGGGTGTTATTTGGGCAAATACGTACAATAAGTTTGACCCTACATCGCCTTTCGGTGGATATAAAGAAAGTGGATTTGGAAGAGAAGGGGGATTGCATGGATTAAGCGCCTATTTAAAAATGTAAAAAGTTTAAAACTGATTAATAAACTGCTTAAACATAAAAGAAAATGTCAAACAGACTTGAAGTACTGAAAACATACAAAATATATATTGGAGGACAATTTCCTCGAACTGAATCGGGGAGAACATATTTGGCATGTAGCCCTAAGGGTGAGCCATTAGCAAATATGTGTTTAAGTTCAAGAAAAGATTTTAGAGATGCTGTTGGCAGTGCTCGTGGCGCATTTGGAGGCTGGAGCGGACGTGCTGCATTCAACCGCGGACAAATATTATATCGCATAGCAGAAATGCTGGAAGGAAGAAAAGCCCAGTTTGTAGATGAATTAATTAAACAAGGAGCAACAAAAGCAAATGCAGAAAATGAAATCAATCAATCGATAGACAGGCTTATTTATTACAGCGGATGGTGCGATAAGTATCAACAAATATTTAGCAGTGTAAATCCTGTGGCTTCCTCTCATTTTAATTTTTCAGTAGTAGAGCCAATGGGTGTTGTAGCAGCTATTGCGCCTCAAGAGTTTTCATTAATTGGATTGGTGTCTTTAATTGCACCAATTATTGCAGGAGGAAACACATGTGTTTTGTTGGCATCAGAAAAAAAGCCGCTATGCGCAGTAACATTTGCCGAAGTTTTAAACAGTTCTGATCTTTCGGGAGGAGTTGTAAATATACTTACCGGTAAAGTATCCGAATTGCTGCCCTTTTTTGCGGATCATATGGATGTAAACGCAACTTGCTTTTGTGAGTCTGATGAAGCGGCTAAAAAACTCATCAAAGAAAAAGCCTCTTTAAACGTAAAAAGGGTGATAATATATGAATCAAAAAAATGGAATAGTGATGAAAGTCAGTCGCCCTATTTTATCAATGATTTTCAAGAAGTAAAAACCACCTGGCATCCAATAGAAAATATTGGAGGCGGGAAAGCAGGATATTAGGATGGTTTAACAGGAAATTGAATAGTTAATAATTAGATTTATTTCGCTGAAATAAATTCATATTCTCTTTAGTGGGGCAAATTTATATCACATCAATTTAACAACTTTATTAATAATTTATTGACTAATTTTACAAAAAAAAATAATAATATGAAACGTTCTACAATTATTTTACTATCTGTTCTTGGCATTATTTTAATCTGGGGAATTATTACCAGAAATAACTTAGCCTCAGGTGAAACTGACATTAAAGGGAAATGGGGTAAAGTTCAAGCTCAATACAATAGAAAAGCAAAAATGTATGAGAATATTGTAAACACAATAAAAGGTGCTGCAAAAAATGAGGATACAACTTTGATTAATATTGTAAAAATGCGTTCAAGAATTCCAGCAATTAATGAACAGTCAACAGCCACTCAATTAACTGCTGCAGACAATCAACTTAATGGGATCGGGAGAGCGGCTTTAAATGTAAATGTCGAAGCATATCCAACATTACAGGCAACCGGACTTTTCGGAAATTTACAAACACAAGTGGAAGGTACAGAAAATAGAGTAACTACTGCAATTGGAGATTGGAATGACGCAATAACTGCATATAATAATGTTGTTGTTAGATTTCCAGGGAATATAATTGCGAATATTTTTGGCTATCATTCAAAAGAAAACTATACTGCACCAATAGGCTCCGAAGATAAAAACATTAACTTTTAATAATCAATTAGATTGAATTTATCTTTTAAGAAAAAAAGCTTTTTATCTGCAGAAGATAATAAGCGAATTGTAGAAGCAATTAAATCCTGCGAGCAATTAACGAGTGGTGAAATTAGGATTTACATGGAGTCTAAAAATCCATTGGTAAGTACATTAGAAAGAGCCACCGAGATATTTACTAATCTTCAAATGCATACCACAAAGCAAAGAAACGCCGTGTTGCTGTATATTGCCGTAAAAGACAGGGAAGTTGCATTATTTGGCGATGAAGGCATTCACCAGCAAGTGGGCACCGACTTTTGGAATAATCAGATAGCTCAAATGATTAGCCACTTCAAAGAAAATAACCTTACAGACGGCATCGTGAAATGTATTGCAGAAGTAGGAAGTGTGCTTGTTGAAAAATTTCCCTATAATTCTTCAGAAGACAAAAACGAATTGTCTGACGATATCATCTTCGGTAAATAAATTCAACTCGAAAAATGAAATTAGCTAAATATTTTATTCTCTTTTTTCTTGTTGGATTTTTTGTTCATACAACAAATGCCCAGGATATCCCTAAAAGGTCAACCCCACCAAGATTAGTTAACGACTACACAGGAACACTTACGCAAGACCAAGCCAATGCTATTGAGCAAAAATTAGTGGCTTTTGATGATAGTACGTCAACGCAAATAGCCGTTATTATCGTTTCTTCATTAGGTGGATATGATATAAGCGAATTTGCGCTTAAGCTTGGACGTGAGTGGGGTGTAGGAGGCAAGGATTATAACAATGGCGTTGTATTTTTAATTGCAATAGGAGATAGAAAGATAAATATATCTACTGGTTATGGTGTAGAAGGCGCATTGCCGGATATCACCGCAAAACATATTATCGATGAGGTAGTAAAACCTAACTTTAAAGGGAATGACTATTACAGAGGAGTGTCAGAAGGAACAGACGCTATAATAAAAGCAGTTAAAGGAGAATATAAGTCTGCCAGAAAAAAAGACAAAGGAAGTGCGGGTGGTAAAATAATAATGATGGTCATATTGGTTATTTTATTTTTATCATTTACATCTGGAGGAAATGGTGGCGGTTCTTTAATGTCAAGGGGAGGAATTGGCCCAATGATATTAATGGGAGGTGCACTTGGTGGCTTCGGCGGTGGAAGGGGTTCTGATAGTGGTGGCGGCGGTTTTGGAGGATTTGGGGGTGGTAGTTTTGGTGGTGGCGGTGCCAGCGGAGGCTGGTAAAAAAAGAAAGGTTTAAAAAATTTAACTAACAAAAATGTTAGTAGTAAACTTCCTAAACCTTCCAAATAAATTGATAGTTATTTAATTACTTCTGTTATATAGTCCTCAATTTCTTTTCCTTTTGCTTTACTGATTTTATCTAAATTTTTCTTGAATCCAGCATCAGTGTATGTGCGGTATTGAGCAGGGATTTGATTTTTTACTTCAATGATATAGTCAATTCCTTTTTTTATTTTTCCGATATCATTAATTTTTACTAGAAAATCTGCAAACTTGTCTGTCATGTCAAACTTACCCTGACTCATAGGAGCTTCACTAAATGACTTTGCAATAAAATCAAAATCAGCTTCGCTGCCTCTTGAAATTAATATTTTCATCACTTCATCTCCTAGGAGTCCTTTTGCATCATTGCTGTATTTTTTTGACAACTCATAAGCCCCTTCAGGATTTAAGGCTACTAACCCCTTGAAAGCAGCACCAGCTACATTATAAGAGGAATCATTAATGGCAGATTCATAGATTGAATTGAATTTCTTATTGCCATTTTTTACTAAAAAGCTTATCGCTGCAGCTTTCACTTTTCTGTTCTTGTTGCTATTAGCAATAGACACTATTTTATTTACAACGTTCTCGTCATTTTTTAATGTGGAACTGCCCAGCTTTTGAATGGTGAAAATAGTTAGCTTGTAAAAGGGATCGTCTAAACCCTCTATTAGTTTAGCAGGATTGTTTTTAGAAAAATAATCTAAAGCTTCTTTTCTATCCAAATAATTTTTTCCGTATTTCCATTGAGCTATATAATTATCTTCTGTTTTCGAATCTGTTTTTTCTGCTAAAAGAATTTTATCCGCATCAACACTTATCCATTCAGGATTTTGAGTAGTTTTAAAATAAAAAGTGTCGTTAATATTTTGAAGGGTTACTTGATGTCGAGTTTTATTTCCGTTAACGTAAACGTCAATGGCAATAGGCAGAATGAATGCCTTCCCTGATTTCTGTGCTTGATTAATAATAACAGAAGCTGTTCCGGTAGAATCGTAATGATAATTTATTTTAAGCTTCGGATGTCCGCTACCGTAATACCATTGATTCCAAAACCAATTTAGATCTTTGCCGGTCACTTCTTCAAAGGCTAGGCGCAATTGAGCGGCTTCTCCAGTTTTAAATTTATTGGTTGTTAAGTAGTTGTTTAAAGATTTAAAAAAAGCCTCATCGCCTACAACGTTTCTCAGCATATGCAAAATACGTCCTCCTTTATTGTAGCTAACTCCGTCAAAAACATCTTCTCTGCTTGAATAATAAAACCTCACTAAGTTTTTCTTCTCGCCACCGCTCATTAGATATCCTTGCATGTCTTCAAACCCATGCGCATCGGCAAAATCTTTACCATGTTTATATTCATCCCATAAATATTCGCTGTAGTTTGCAAAGCTTTCGTTTACGGTGATGTTGCTCCAGCTTTCTGCTGTAACAAGGTCGCCGAACCATTGATGAAATAGTTCATGGGCAATTGTTTCTTCCCACTCATTGCCGTCAGACAATTCCCGGCTATTTTGGTAAGCACTTTCTTGATGCAATGTAGAAGTAGTGTTTTCCATAGCACCACTTACATAATCTCTTCCTACAATCTGCGCATATTTTTGCCAAGGAAATTCAACACCTAATTTGTTGGAGAAGAAGCCCATCATTTCTGGCGTTTCACCAAAAATTTGTCTGGCAAAAGGAGCATATTTTTTTTCTACATAATAACTAACTTCTTTGCCTTTATAGCTGTCTTTGGTAATAGAATAATCACCAACACCCATGAAAAATAGATACGGGGCATGGGGTAAATCCATTTTCCAATAATCTGTACGAGTGCCATCGGTATTCTTTTTCTGTGTCATCAACAATCCATTACTAAGGGTAACATATTTGTCGGGAACAGTCATGGTAATTTCTTCGGTAGATTTTTGATTAGGTTTATCAATGGTAATCATCCAAGCACTGTTAGATTCTGTTTCGCCTTGAGTCCAAATTTGAGTAGGCTTATTTTTATCCGCACCGGTAGGATTAATAAAATAAAGGCCTTTGGCATCTGTAATGGCAGCGCTGCCTTCCGTTTTCAATTCGTTTGGTTTGCTGGTGTACTCAAAATATAAAGTGTATTTTTCTTTATTGGTGTATACTTTATCTAAATTGATTTTTAGTAACGTTCCATCGTAAGTATATTTAAGTGGAAGTTTAGCAATCCCCTTTATTAAAACAACCGATTTGATATCCATGCCTTTGGCATCTAAAGTAACATTGTCGGTAGAATTGAAGGTAGGCTTAAGCGTTAGCCATTCTTTTCCGTACATATAAGATTTGCTGTAGTCAAAATTAACATCAAGTTTGGTGTGAACGAGATCATTAATTCTTGGCTCGCTTTCTCTGTATATTTTTTTCCAGGAAGTATCTTCTGGTTCATTTGAAAATTGGGCCTTTGTAAAAAAAGGACTGGCAGCAAGTGCAATAATGGTAAAAAAATGCTTCATATATAATAATTAAGTGGCAAAAGTAATATTTGATTGCTACAAAAAAAGCTAATTATTATATAAAAATCAATTCAGCTACATTAAGTAGCTTTGAGCAATTAAGATGATTTGATAAATGAAAAGTATACAATGTATCCTGGCTTTATTTTTATTTAATAGCGGACTAAAGGCTCAAAATAAATATTTTTTATATTTTCAGTCAGAAGATGATCGGCCATTTTATGTTAAATGGAAAGACAAGGTGTATAGTTCCAGTGAAACAGGCTATTTGATCATGCCTGAAGTTAAGCCCGATAATTATTCGGTAGTAATAGGATTTCCTAAAAATGAAATGCCTTCGGAGAATTTTAATCTTGAGATAAAAGAAAAAGATAAAGGTTTTTTGATAAAGCGTATAAGTCAATTACAATACAACTTATACGATATGCAAAGCAAACAACTCATACAACCGGTGGTGGATACTGAACTAATAATATTGGATACTATAAAAGAGGCATTAAAAAACAAGCCATCATTCTCTGAAGCGCTGGCGCAAGCCGTGGGAGATACTGCCGATGTAATATCCAAATCAAAATATTATTCAGAAAACAATTCTTCTGGAATGCTAATGAAATATAAGGTTAGCGAAGAATCAACAAATGATACGGTAGATGTTTATATAGAGTATAATAAAAAAATTGAGAGTGGATTTCAAGAAACAAAAAAAGACACATTTATTACAGCATACAACTGTATAAAACAAGCGAGTCAATCAGATGTAATACAGTTGAGAAAAAAAATGATTGCAGAAGATAATGATGAGGCAATGTTGGCAATAGCATTTGAAGGACTTAAGAATAATTGTTATGACGTAAGTCAATTGAAAAACATTGTAGTGCTGTTGTTGAAAGACGACAATAGGTTGGAGTTATTGAAGCGTGCATATAATCTGGTGGTAAATAAAGGCGAATACCCTTCTTTAATTTCTGTGTTAGTGGAGGAAAAGAATATTATTCAATTCAAATCAATCATCCAATAATAAAATTACAATGGCTCGTTACTTTATTGAAGTAGCTTATAATGGGAAAAGGTATGCTGGATTTCAAATACAGCAAAATGCAAATACCATACAGGCGGAAGTGGAAAATGCCCTGCAGGTTTATTTTAGAGAGTCATTAGCATTAACGGGATCATCCAGAACAGATACAGGCGTACATGCAGCACAAAATTTTTTTCATTTCGACTATTTGATAGATAAGGCACAAGCGTTGAATGATTCGGTGTATCATTTAAATGCGATACTTCCATCAGATATAGTAGTAAAGCGTATTTATGGAGTAAAAGATGAGGCGCATTGCAGGTTTGATGCAAAATCGAGGGAGTATGAATATAAAATTTACGCTTCAAAAAATCCCTTCATTGTCGATTACGCTTATTATTACCCATACCCTTTGGATATCGAGTTATTAAATCAAGCAGCGGCAATCATTCAATCAACGGAGGATTTTCAGTCATTTTCCAAGAAAAACACCCAGGTATATACGTATAAGTGTAAAATAGAGATGAGTTGCTGGAGTAGAGAAGGAGATTTGCTAGTTTATAATGTGAAAGGGAGTCGGTTTTTAAGGGGGATGGTAAGGGGATTGGTAGGTACGATGCTCAAGGTGGGAACCAAGAAGATAGATTTGAACGGGTTTATCAGTATAATAAATGCGCATGATTCGTCAAAAGTGGACTTTTCGACGCCTCCTCAGGCGCTTACATTAAAGAAAGTCAACTACTAATCGTTACTGTTGGGTTATTTTCAAATTATTTTAAAAAAATTGGTAAAGCTTGTAAGCCTTTGTTGTATTGGGTCTACGTAAAATCCCAAGCCTTTTTTTTACGTAAAACAAAATAAACTTTTAAAATAATTTTGACAGCAATAGATATGCCCTTATCTTTGCCGTCCGCTTTTAAAAAAGCAAGAAAAAGTTCTTAAAAAACAGCAGCAAAAAAGGAAAAAGTTTTTAAAATAAAAACTAAAATAAATTTGGTTAGTAAAACAACCGCCCTTACCTTTGCACTCCCAATTAAAAAAGGGCTTTGTTTCAAAGGAAATAAAGAAATTAAAAAACGAATAAAGTAATTGAAATAATAAGGGCTTTCAGTGTTAAACAATCGCAAGAGAAGTTAATGCTAGATAGCTGAAGATCTTTGAAAGTTTGGAAACAGCAGCAAATCAATAAAATGATACAAGGTAATGTTAGCGCAAATATTAATTTAGAATTTGACGTTAATTTCCAATGAAATTATACAGTCAGTTCAAACATCACATTTACAATGGAGAGTTTGATCCTGGCTCAGGATGAACGCTAGCGACAGGCTTAATACATGCAAGTCGAGGGGCAGCGCGGGTAGCA
>CANICR010000071.1 GCA_947466405.1 Chitinophagaceae bacterium
AATAATCCTGTCTTTTTGAGTTCGTAAAAAAATAGACTCAACGAAACCTAGTGCCCTTAGCAATACAACACTTAATAATGGAAAAAATATCAGGTTAAGTATTACAATCACCAAAGTTTGTCTTTTATTAAAATCAGAAAATCCCGAAAAAGCGGATGGATGGATGTATAATAAAAAAAGTGTTACATAAATAGGAATAAAAATCGGATGAAATAAATACGAAAATAACCATGCTATCATTTTAGAAGGCATACTTACAGCTGTTTCTAAATCTTGTTCATTATTATTTTCTCTAGTTAATTCCATCTTTAAAATTTATAAGTTTTTTCTCAATCTGGCAACGGGGATGTTTAATTGTTCCCGGTATTTAGCTACTGTGCGTCTAGCGATATTATATCCCTTTTTTTGCAACATTTCAGTTAGTATTTCGTCGCTGTATGGAATTTTTTTGCTTTCCTCATTTATTATTTCCGTCAATATTTTCTTAACCTCTCTGGTACTTACTTCTTCTCCGGAATCAGTTTGAAGACTTTCACTAAAAAAATATTTTAACCGATATGTACCAAATTCTGTTTGCACAAACTTACTGTTTGCCACCCTGCTAATGGTAGAAATATCCAACATTGTTTTTTCGGCAACATCTTTTAATATCATTGGCCTTAAATCAGTTTCATCTCCAGTAAATAAAAAATCTTTCTGGTAGTTCATGATTGCTTCCATTGTGTTTAACAAAGTTTCTTGTCTTTGTTTAATGGCATCAATAAACCATTTCGCAGAATCTAATTTTTGTTTTATGAAGACAACCGCTTCTTTTTGATGTTTATTTTTTTTGGTTCCTTTTTCATACTCTTTTAGCATGTCTCTATAGCCTTCGCTGATGCGGAGATCCGGAGCATTTTTACTATTTAGTGAAAGTTCTAGTAAGCCATTATTATTCAGAATGAAAAAATCCGGTATAACATAATTTTCTGCAACAGAGGATGAGTCTCCAACGTTTTCTCCTGGCTTTGGATTTAATTTGATAATCTGATTGATAACTCCCCTTAATTGTTCGTCAGATAAATTGAGTCCTTTTTCAATTTTTTCGTAGTGCTTTTTTGTAAATTCATCAAAATACTTTTTTAAAACAGTAACAGCCAATGCTACGTCTTCACCCTGATCAATATTTCTTTCCAATTGCAACAATAAACATTCCTGTAGATTCTTTGCCCCAATACCTGCAGGTTCAAATTGTTGAATTAGTTTTATTATTTTAACAACCTGGTTTTGATTTGTTTCGATATTCTGTCTGAAAGCTAAATCATCAATGATTGAATTAATCTCCCTTCTTAAATAACCATCATCATCTAAGCTGCCAACTATTTGTTCTGCAATTTTCTGTTCTATAGGATCTAGTTTCAATAATCCTAATTGCTGAATCATCATTTCATTAAAACTTACTTCAACTTTATGTGGAATAACTCTATGGTCATCCAGTTCAGGATAATTATCGTCCCTTAATTTATAATCGCCTACTTCATCATCGCTTTCCTGAACGTATTCGCTGATATCAATATTATCATACTCTTCTTCGCTTCCATCAAGCTCAAAATCTTCTTCATTGCTTTCAGAAAATTCATCCTTCATATCTAATTCCTCGTCATAACTGTCGTCCCCTTGTTCTAAAGCAGGATTTTCTTCTAGCTCTTCTTTAATGCGTTCTTCTAATTGTGCAGTAGGTACCTGCAAGAGTTTCATCAACTGAATCTGTTGTGGAGAAAGCTTTTGAAGCTGTTTTTGTTGAAAAGTTTGATGAAGTGCCATTCAGTAATCCTATATAATTACAAAATTAAGTCATTGAAAGACTTCAAAAAAAGAAAATAAACTAATATTTATCAGTTGAGTTATCATGAAAAGAATGTAATCAAGTTGAATTGGTGCATTATTCGATATTTTTTATACTCGCAAATTCATTCAAATATATTTTAACCAATACGATGAAATAGCTCACTAACAATGGCCCAAATATTAATCCCATGAATCCAAAAAGTTTTAAGCCAACAATTACTCCTAATACAGTAATGATCGGATGCACATTGCCCATTTTTTTCATCAGCGTCAATCTGGCTATATAATCTACATTTCCGGTTATGAAAAAACTATATAAAGCCAACCATGTTGCGGGCCAGATAATTCCTACAGCATATAAATATAATACCAAAGGAACCCATACTATCATTGTACCAACTAAAGGGAAAAAAGCAAAAACGCCTGTAAAAAATCCCCACAAAGCCCAGTCATTGATGCCAAAAATCCAATACCCAAATGCAGCAAAAGCTCCTTGTATTATACAAATAATAGGAATCCCTAAGGCATTGGCTTTTACCATCACTTTTGTTTCATTTGCCAATAGATGAATATTTTCTTGCTTTAATGGGATGATGCCACCAATATATTTTTCGGTGTCTTTTCCATTGATTAGTAAATAATAATACAAAAAAAACATCATCAGTAAGTTTGTAAACAACATGACAGTACTATTCAACAACATAGGAATAATCACAGATACTTTGGAAGAAATTTCTTTAGCATTTTCTGCCGTAATTAATGATATTCCTGTTCTTTCTTTAATTCTGGTAGCAACTATCTGAATTCCTTGAATGATTTTATCTTGTTGTGCAGCAATTTGATTAATCTTAGGTGATATCAATACTATGCTAAAATATATTGGTATAGAGATTAAGACTAAGTAAAATAAAATTAATAAAAATGCCGTTGGTGATTTTTTCCACTTTTTATCGTACACCAATTTAAAATAAAATGAACGACTTAATAAATACAAAGTTATTCCACCTAATAAGCCTGGAAAAAAAAGAGATAGTTGTGAAGAAAGTAAAACAGCTATAACCACAATTAGTAAAAAAAGAAAAACCTGTCTGAATTTTTCGTTAAACATATTTGTATTCATACTCTTGGTATTAAATAATTATCCTTTCCAAACCGAAGTTCCTTCACTACAATTGGCACAGATATCTATATTCTTTCTGGATTTCATTAATTCAGCACGAAATTGTTTGTAGTTTGAATTATACCAAATATTTTTAAAAGATTCGTTTTTAAGATTTCCTAATTGATGAGTGGCGTCTTTATCAAAACAACAGGGAACCACTAATCCATCCCAGGTAATTACATTAGCATGCCATAATTTCCAACACCTATTGGCTAATTTATTTTTTGGCACATAGTTATTATCTGCATTTTTTTTATAGCGGCTGTATTTGTCAATAGTTGGAATTAATTGATTAGGGTCTTTTTTATAATCATACACTTGTGCTGTTTTAAAACGCACTTCATCTACCCCAATTTCTTTTGCCATTTTTTTAATCTCTTCAATTTGATGTTCATTATGTTTAACTACTAAAAATTGAAAAAACACAAAGGGCGTTTTGCTATTAAGTTCTTTTCTCCATTTAATAATATTTTTGGCGCCTTCTAATACCTTATCTAACTGTCCGCCTACTCTATACTGCTTATAGGTATCCTGTGTTGTACCATCAATGGAAATGATCAATCTATCTAATCCACTTTCTACTGTTTTTTTGGCATTATCATCGTTTAGATAATGAGCATTGGTTGAAGTGGCCGTATATATTTTTTTGGAAGAAGCATATTTAACCATGTCTAAAAAAGCGGGATTTAAATATGGCTCACCTTGAAAATAAAAAATTAGGTATAATAAGTGACGGTGTATATCATCAATAGTTTCCTTAAAGAAATCTTTTTCAAGCATACCTGTGGGCCGAGAAAATGCCCTTAAACCACTAGGGCACTCTGGGCACCTTAAATTACAACTCGTGGTAGGTTCAAATGAGATAGACACAGGCAATCCCCATTGTATTGGCTTTCCTGTAATACGGCTTACATAAAAACTAGTCAGCACTTTTATTCCATTTAAAAGCCTTGGAGCACTGAGCTTACTAATTAAATTGATGGTATCATTTTTGTTAATCCCTGACATGACAACAAAAATACTATTATTTTAATTGGCTTGAGTTGATTTAAATCATTATCTGATTCCGTTTTACATAGTAACTTGAAGGAAAATATAAAATAACAAAAGCTTGAATCATATTAAGAGAATAAGTAGAAAAGGCGATTGTTAAATAATATTTCCCAACTTTACATTGAAAAAATAGGTATGAATCGATTTTTACTTTTTCTTATTTTCTTAAGCTTACAATCTAAAGCTCAAAAATCCGGACTACATAATTATACAAATGAAATTGCCTCTTTCGAAAAAAATGGACATGCTAGGCTATATAATAACCGAGAAGCCAATGCAAATGCTAATAATTATAATATAGTATATACACGATGTGAGTGGGAAGTGGACCCTGCTGTAAATTATATAAAAGGCATAATAACCGTATTCTTTATCATGCAAGAACGGGGTCAATCGATTTCTTTCGACTTAGTAAATGAACTTACTACAGATAGTGTTGTACAAAGAAAACAACCATTAAATTTTTCACACACAAGTAATGAACTTGCCATTACACTCAATCATATCGTAAATATTGGTCAGTTAGATTCGATTTCAATTTATTATCAAGGGACCCCTGCAAGTAGTGGCTTTGGCTCTTTCATTCTTTCTACTCATGATAGCGTGCCAGTTTTGTGGACATTGAGTGAGCCTTATGGTTCGCGAGATTGGTGGCCTTGTAAAAATGGATTGGAAGACAAGATAGATTCTATAGATATTTTTATTAACCACCCTTCAAATTATAAAGCAGCCTCTAATGGACTTCTTCAATCCGAATCAATCATTAATAACGGCACAAGAATTATAACACATTGGAAACACCGATATCCTATTGCTAGTTATCTTGTATGCATGGCTGTTACCAATTATGTAACATTTGAAAATAATATCACACTCGATGGTGTTGAATTACCGATGACAACATTTTGTTACCCAGAAAATCAAGCAGATTTTGAAACAGGCACTCAGTATACACTTAATGCATTGCGATTATTTCATCAGTATTTAGGCCCATACCCTTTTATAAAGGAAAAATATGGACATGTTCAATTTGGCTGGGGAGGTGGTATGGAGCATCAAACATCTACGTTTATTTCAAATACAGATGAAAGGCTTACTTCCCATGAATTAGCTCATCAATGGTTTGGAGATAATCTTACATGTGCATCCTGGAAAGAGATTTGGCTTAACGAAGGATTTGCAACATTTCTTGCTCGTTTTTATTTTGAACAAAAATATCCATCAGAAGTAGTAAACGAAAGAAAAGCCGTTGTCGAAGATATTACGTCCTCTCCTGATGGCTCTGTTTATGTAAATGACACCAGTGATGTAAATAGAGTTTTTGATTCCAGGCTAACATATAATAAAGGCTCTTTTTTGTTGGAAATGCTACGATTAAAATTAGGCGACAGCCTATTATTTAAGGGATTAAAGGAATATCAGCAATCATCTTTTTTGAAGTATAATTTTACAACCACGCATGATCTAGAAAATATTTTAGAAGCAGTAAGCGCTACTGATTTAAATAATTTTTTCACACAATGGTATACCGGAGAGGGCTATCCATCTTATTACATCCAATGGTCAATGTTGGGTGTTGACCATATCAAAGTTAAAATAAATCAAACAACCTCTCATGCCTCCGTTTCATTTTTCGAAATGAAGGTACCCCTTACCTTTAAAAACAACAATCAGGAAGAAACAATTTATTTCGATAATCATTCAAACGGAGAAGTTTTTATAAAAGAATTAAATTTTACACCAGATACCATCATTGTAGACCAGGGATATCAATTAATCAGTAAAAATAATTCTAGTAAAAAAATTGGATTCCCTATTGAAGACCATGCCGACTTTGACGTATATCCAAATCCAATTAAAAGTAATACCGTCGTTTACTTACATGATTTTATGGAAAACGAAGCCAATCTTTCTGTATATAATATGAATGGGCAATTATTATTTACTAAAGTATTGTCGCTTTTTAATGGAACAGAAATGGTGTACCTTCATATGGAGAATTTTTCAAAAGGCGCCTACATTATAAATATTGTTTCCGGGAATAAGCAGTACACTAAAAAAATAATAAAATAAATATTGCAAGAATGGAAGATGAAACCAGAGAATTTTTAGTGTTGATCATGAACACCATTTCATGGGTATTATTATGGATGATGTTAAATGTATTGATAGGTATATATTTCGAACTTGGTTTTTTTGAAACAGTCCCTACCTGGAAAAATATCTTATACTATTCATTTCTATTACTATCCGCAATCTTTTTAATAAAATATTTAAAATCCAAATGGAAAATGTAATTAACTGCTATGGTCTTGTATAATAAACCAATTATGCTGTATCTTCTTAAGCAATAAAGTGAAGTGCCCTTGTAGATCTCCGGCCTCTCTTTTTAAATGCCACTTACCTACAATTGAATAATATTTACGGGATACTTTTTTAATTGAAATCAAATTGAAGTCTAATGTACCCATTGCTGCTTTATCCGGATATCCTTTTTTGTAATTGTTAAGGGTATGTTGCCAGCCATATGTAACGCCCGTTTTTCCAATAAACATTAAAGAATCATTATTCCAATAGGTAGTCATAAAACCTTCTATATCGCCGTTATTCCAAGATTTCTGCTGAACTTCCAACACCTTTCTCAATTTTCTTTCTGTTTTTTGTTGAGAAAAAGAAATGCTGGTTAATAATAATAAACCTATTAATATTTTAATCGGTCTAGCATTAAAAATTTTTATTGAAAAAATTGTACTGTTTATTTTACCCATGAAACTAATGTTTGTGGTGAGGCGAGCTACATTTACTTCTTACACATAATCTATAATTCATAAAGTGAGCGGAAATAATCAATGCAACGGCAATGACTAAAAACAAAAATTCTATTTCAGTAAAGAATTGCTTGCCTAGTAAAAATAAAAATCCGATAAAAAAAATAGTGGCAGGCCTGTATGAATGGTGGTGCTTAATATATCCATGAAACAAAGAATAACTTCCTACACAAAATGCCAAAACAATCATTCCCCACTCGAAAAATGAATTGTGAATAATATTAACACCAAATAAAGATAATGCGGGAAGCAGGATAGGTAGTAATCCGCAATGAATTGCGCAAGCTACGGAAGTTAATATACCCAATCCATCCCAATTTATTTTTACATTCATATGTTCACAAAGGTACTATATTTGCAATACCGTTGCAAATTATAAATTAATAATAAACTAATAATAATTGAAGAAAATTAATAAGTGGTGGATCTATATTTCATTCTTTGGCTTGCTCCTATCTATATTTTATTGGGCAATATCTAATGAACATCCTTTCCATGATTCAAAGCTTGCTGTTATCAATTCAAGTATCCCCTCTTTTGAATTTATTAATCAAAATGGCGAAATAATTTCTCAAAAAAATACAGAAGATAAAGTATACTTGGTAGAATATTTTTTCACTACCTGTAAAGGCATTTGTCCAAAAATGAATATCAACATGCGTAGGGTTTATGATGTATTTAAAAATGAACCTGACTTCCTAATCATCTCCCATACTTGCATGCCTGAAGTTGATAGTGTGCAGTTGTTAAAAAAATATGAGCAGCAAATGATAACAGGTGCCATTTTAAAAAATACTGATGGCTCGTACGCATTATCACATCAAACAAACGATACCACAAAATCACTCAACAACAATAACTGGAATTTTGTAACCGGTAATAAAAAAGCATTGTATCAATTAGCCCGTCAGGGGTATATGATTGATAACGGGAAATCAGATACAAATCAAATCATCGAAAATCAATTCATTCATACGCAGTTTTTTGCTTTAGTAGATAGATATGGCCGTGTTCGGGCAATTTATGATGGACTTAAAGAAGAGGAGATTCAAAAATTAATAACCGATATCCCTGAACTATTAAAAGAAAAAATTGATCACACAAGATTTTTAAATGGATTTAGCAATAGCCCTAATTAATAATAATGGAACAAGCCCTACAGATATTAAAACGAAATAAACTTAGTATAACTGAAAGCAGGCAGGTTATTCTTGATCTATTTTTTGAAGCGGGAGGAGCGCTGGCTCATGGAGACATTGAAAGCAATAGCAAGGTTTCATTTGATAGAGTGACTGTTTATCGTACGTTACAAACATTTGTTGAAAGTGGTATTATTCATCAAATACCTACAACAGATAACACTATTTTATACGCCTTATGTAAAGATAAATG
>CANICR010000072.1 GCA_947466405.1 Chitinophagaceae bacterium
ATAATTATGTTTTTTCCAATTTTAGCACCAAAAAGTTTTAATAAAATAATTTTAAATGTATAAAATGGAAATAATCCAGTTTTAAAAATAATAATATTAGTATAATACCATAACAACTTTTTAATAAAATTACTTTTCTTAAGACCTTCCACTTTATAACTCGTCAAATGAACACTCATTTATTTTTAATTGAATTTTCGTGAATAATGATCATAATTAAAATAGCGCCATAAGCAAATATATTAAACCATGTATGATGGTTTAAGCCTAAAGGCATATTCCATCGTTTATTAATAGAAACCAAAAATAATCCAATTCTACAAGCATTAATGAACCACAATAAAAACAACCCACCTAATAACCATAATAAAAGGTTGATTTTTGAATTTTTACTCATTAAAATATACGCACACCAAAAACTCATTACGCCATAACCTACACAACTCATGGCAATAATTACACCTTTGCCATTTAATACTCGTATTAGAAAATTCGGCTCTAATACTGTAGTATAACCAAATAAATGTGCAATAATTCCAGCCCCATATAACAACGATTTTTTCAACCAGGAAATATAGTCAAAGTAGGAACTGATGATTTCGTTATAATATCCTTCTGGAGCAGACAATGCTATAATAATATCTGTAACTAGATACAATCCAAAAAAGATCGCAAAAAATTTAATTAAATAAATTATGAAATCTTTATTTTTCCCTAAGTAACTAGAGTAGTTAATCATTGATTGTATTAAAGAGTTTTTTGTACTGATGATTAATCAATTTAAAATCAATATGTTTTTCTGAATAGATTTTAGCTCCTGTAGAATAATTATCATACTCAATTGCATTCATATTTACAAATTTACAAATTTCATTCTTTATCACTTCTTCATCTAAAGGGACATTACTCCCAGCATAATAGTCTTTCAAATTATTCCAAGGAGTGTTTTTTGATGCAATTACAGGCACCCCAGCAGATAAACATTCAATTATAGAATGACCATAATTTTCGCTTTCACTTAACATGATTAATACTGGAGAATTATTTAAAAAAAGTTTTACTTCTGCAGGTGGTATTTCACCATGATAAAATACTTGTATATTCTTGGGCATTTTACTTATTTGATTTAGGCAATTATCCCAATATGATTTGTCTTTAATTGCTCCAATAATGTGATATTCAATTTCATCTTTACATAGAAGCAATGAATTTAAAACAAGTAAATGATTTTTTATTGGAGAAATTAACGCAATGGTTATCAATTTTAATTTTCCATGTATTTTATTATTTGCATATTTTAAACCTATTTGTCTGAAATAATTGGTAGCAATATGAACATGTATATTGTTTCCAAATACATTTTTTATGCTGTTAGACTCTAATTCATTTGTTGCATGAAAATGAACTCTGTCTTTTATTTTGAATATTTTTAGTAAAAATATGTATATGGATTTCTTTATTTTCTTTTGCATTAATGCCCCACTGTGCAACATCCCCCTAGTTGATAAAATGATTTTATTTGACTTAGATAAAAATAATGGTAATAGGTTATAATTTAAAGAATAAATACCAATAAGATAAATAATGTCAGGATTGCAATTAATTACTTCTTTTCTTAAATTTAAAAAAGAGAACCCTGTCGAATCATACCAAACCTCTGTATTATCATTAAATTTAATCCACTTATTTGTTTGTATGCCTGTTAAACAAGTATGATCAACATCTTTATTGCTACAAAATATTTTGTATTGTATATTTTGATTAGGAACTGAAACTAAATTATGAATTGATTGTATAGGTCCGCCTGCTTTAAAAGCAGGAGCAAACCATGGTATCGAAATAAAAACTGTTTTCAATTGTAAGCGTATCTTAATTTTCTATCCCAAATTTTAAAGATAATAAATAATAAAAAACATGATTTAAAAAGATGACCTAATATAGTCTGTAATTCGCAGTCAGGTCTAATTGGATAATAAAAAACCAAACAAGTAAATAAAATCACTAAAGGATAGTTATTACTAAATTTTGCAAATAGTTTCAATATTTCACTAAATAACATACCGTAAAAAAACATAAAGACAATACCTCCAATCACTCCAAAATTAACGTACCCATCTCCAACAGAACTTAATCCCATAGATGTATTAGTTGATATTACCATTCCTGACCATTTCATGAAAAAATCCCTGTCGCCTGCTTCTAATTTATGAGGCGCTATTATTCTAGGCAATATGGCAGCTTCTATAATTTCAAATAATTCAGCACCATTTGAAAATGCAAGATTTTCCGGAACATTTCTCATGATATTGGTAATAATAGCACCTTGATTAATTCTTAAATTACTTTTCGCTAACTGATTAATATCAAATAAAGTATTTTTTCGTTGTTTTTTATTGATAGTTTTTTCCAATGTTTCAAAACCAGCTTCATCCCCTTCTTTCCAGGTTGATTTTCTGTAATCAGATTTTATTAATTGAATAGAAACAGCTAAAATCAAAAAGATAAATGAAAAAATAAGTTTTAACCATTTTGAAGGTTTATACCTTATTGCATATATGGCAGATAAGAAAATAAGCCAAATCAATAAATCATGAAACATTGCACTGGCAATAGATGAAAAAATTATTGATGCATAAACAATTATTAAATAAATAGGCTTTAATTTTTGATTACTAAAAAAAAGTAAAAAAACACCAATAAATTTAAACCCTCCTAATAAATAAAAAACAAATGCAAGGTCTGAACTGAAAAAAGAGGATACGATTGTTGACACAAAACCTACAATTATGAAGATAAATGGCACATTTTTATTTTCATTCACAAATAAAGATAATTTTACTTTGTCAATACATTCACCTTCGAATTCCCCTGCTCTAATATGCAATCCTACAATAAATAATATAACTGCAGGCAAAACATACATAAAATAAGTATATTCTGGTATTTGCATTTTATAATATCCTGTCTGAAATTCGTCAAGACCATTATATGCTAAAACAGGTCCTAATAATAATTGTAAACACATCAAGGATCCAAATAAATATCTTATTGGGATAATACTCCCTATAGCATTAAACAATAACATAAATTGAAATATGCTCACTACTATTGCTAAAAAAGAAAATAGAGAAAGATCTAAAAATAATAACCTGATTATTATTGACAATAAAATCAATAATAGCCAATTAAATTTTATATTAAAAAGCGTTTTCAACAAAAAGTCTTTTCTAAATTAAATAACATTTTAATCATCATTTAAACTGTATTAAATATTGTCCAATAAATCAATATTCAATTTTTTGTTAATAACAGGATGCTGTATTTCTGGATGCTGAACAATCTTAGCATCAGATAAAAAAGCTGCCCAATAACTAAATGTACTCGATGGAGATGTGATAATTATTTTACTTTTAGACAAACAAACTAAATCTACAATATCAGGATTTCCTTCAATAAATACAAGATTACTAGTAATTAGTAACTCATTAAATTCGCTTCTATAACCATCTGTATATATTGCAACAGTTTCATCTCTATTTAATTTATTCCTTATTTGATTTATAGTATCAATGAAATATTTCTCAGGAGTTCTTACATGCCCTCCAATATACGGTTCATTATTAATTAGTTTTCTAAAATCTCCCATTCTGACATGAACTCCAATGTTATACCATTTATTATTATTTATCATTTTAATTATACCAGGATGTAAAATCGACCAAAATGAATTAATAGTTAATGTTCTATAATTTCTTAAATGAATAAAATAATCACTAATTGAAGGCATTTTATGGAATATATATACTTTATGCTCTGTATGTTGTATAGAAGAAATAGATGGTTCATGAATTTGTTCAAATCTAAATTTTAAATAAGCTATTTTTAATAAGTCTATTATGTAGTATCCTATATTTTTCTGAAAATTATAATAACCTAAATAATTTCTTTTTGTTTTCTCCCTCCTTATAAATGGGCCTATTTTTAATTGATAATACCCTGTGATTATTAAAGGTAAATTATTAATTTCAGCAAAAATAATAGAATGCATCAAAGGGAAAAGTTGGTTCCCTATTCCTGCTTTAGGTAATTTGCAAATAACAACACTCATAGGTTTACTACAATATCTTCTATTGCTTGTGCCACTTTAATAAAACTATAAGAAGCTATTTTATTTTTTGCGTTTTCTTTCATTATTGATATAGAATTTCTTTGAGAATACAATTGTAATAGTTTATTAGACAGGTCTTCTTTATTTTCAGATTCAAAAATAAATCCATTCTTATAGTCCTCTATTAAATCAATAGCACATCCACATTTATTACTTACAATAACAGGCTTTCCATTTGCCATAGCTTCATTTACAGATAATCCCCAGGTTTCTGCCGGCCCTTTTGAAGGCAAAATAAATACATCTGACAAATCATACACAGCGGGCATATCTTGATAACTTTGAAAATCAAGAAAATGAATATTCTCATTTTTTAAAGCTAAATTCTTTAACTTATTTTGAAGAAATCCATTCCCAACTAATAAAAGATGTACTTGTTGATTGAAATTACAATGCATGAAAGCTGTAATGAGCAATTCAACATTTTTTTTCTTCTCAAATTTACCAGCATAAAGAAATATAAAATCATTTTTAGGTATTTGTAGTTTATTTCGAAAATCTACAACCTTTTCAGATTGCAATAAGGACAATTTTTCAAACCTTTCATTATCAATAGCATGAGGAGCATATATTAATTTCGAGGTATTCAAACCTGCCATTTTATAATAATCATAATTGTTTTTACCTACGTATAACGCAAAATCGATATTACTATACAACCATTTGAGAAATTGAGTCCTAATTAGTTTTTTAAAAAAAACTAAATCATCCATTATTGTAGAATCTCCTCTAAACAAAATTGGAATTTTATTTCTAAAATGTCTTAATATTAGTAGGTGACTATAAAACGACCATCCATAAACTAATAAAGCAGTTGGATTATAGGTTTGAATATTTTCAATTAGTGTAGGATTAATAATCCCCATAAAATGACTTGACCCTTTTCTTTTTGCCGTATTTAAAACAAAAGTATATTGATAATTTTCTAAAAATGACTTATCAATATTAGTTTTAATCCCAAATCCCGGATCAAATTTATTAATTAAAACGGAATCACCCCATGTATAAAAAACCATTATTTCAATTATATTTCTTTCCTGTAACAACTTAAATAATGGAGCATTATATTGAATGGGATGCGTTGATATAATTGCTAACTTCTTCAATTACTATTTTGTTGAAACTGTAAAATATTAGTCATTAATACTTGATACACATCTTCATAATTATAAGGGCTAGGCTTATACGACAAATCATTATTGTTGACATATGAAGCATAATCAAAAGAATCTAATTGATTGAAATTGATTGGTATAATTCTAGGACGATAGGATTGATTGACATAATTCATTGCATATTCCATATTATCCGGAATCAGAACATCCAATCCGCATGATAAATATTCAAATATTTTATTTGGGGCACTATACTTAACATTTGAAGTTGTGGGATGATATAAAACAACTCCAATATTATAACCTTTCAAAGTTTCTCGAATAGAATTATAATCGATTATACCGCAATATTTTACATAAGTTGATTGTAAGTTTTTTATATAATCGATAGCATCTTCTTTAATATTATGCGAAAAAATATCAAATTGTATTTTATTTTTTATAGCAAAATCAGCCATTTCTTTTAGATAATGATTTTTTAAACACAATGATCCAATAAAAATAAATTTTAATTCTAAAAGGCTGTGTATTTTTTTATCTGTATTAGATACCCATTTTTTTGATGGATAATTAGGCATTACTTTAAAAATAACCTTTCGAATGAATGGCTGATTAATATCAATTAAAAACCTGGATAATCTTTCTTTATTTGTTTGTGAAATCCATTGATAATTATGATAATTTTTTTTCTCTATTTCATGAATCCATTTATTTAAAAACATGCCATTTTTATATTCAGCAGTAGTTGTATACTCATGATAATGACACATTAATGAAATCTTTTTCTTTTTAATTTTTTTAAACATAATTGCAGGCAATGATGATAATGTTTCAAAATATAAAACAATTTTAGGATTATAGATAATTAAATAATAGAAACTAAACAAATAGAATTTAATATAATTGTAAATTCTACATAAAATATTACAATGAATAATTGAAGGCCTTAATATTTTTATTCTATTTGAAGCATGCTTGTATGTATTAAAATTAATGGCTGGGTTTAATTTATTTGAAATGATTAATATTTTTAAGTCGGAATTTTCTAATAAAAAACCAATCAAATTCATGATTGGTGGATACAATTCTAGGGGCTGAAAATGTATGATTACAATTTTATTTAAATTCTTGAAAAACAAATAACTAAAGATCTTTTATGTAATTATATAATAAGTCTGTCCTATTTTCATAAGAATAATCCGACTGAAAGCATCTTTCTTTGGCTAGTTTTCTAATTTCTTTAGATTCAGTTACAGAAAGAGATAATAAATATTTTATTTTGTCAACACATTGTTGCAACCCATTATAAAGAAATATTTCTTTATTGTCTAAAAATAAATTATTATGATCTTCTGTTAATGGCGCCAACTGTATTCCTCCAATTGCTGGTATTTCAAAAGTGCGCATATTATGAGATTCTTTATTATGCACCCTTAAAATATTCAATTGAATTCTATACTTTAGAATTGTAGAAAATAATAACCCCCTATCTAATTTCCCTAAATAATTAATATTCGAATGTAACTTTCTTTTAGGCCAAACTCCATATAAATCAATTTCAATTCCTTCTTCAGCTAGTTTATTTAAAAATGATATTCTGTAAATATCTGAATTACCAATAAAACAAACTTTTAAAATTTCTGTTGAATGTTCAAAACGAAGATTATTGTCAATTTCATACCCAAAAGGCAATATTTTGCTTGGAATATTATAAGTATCAATTAATTTTTCTCTAATGCTATTATCATAAGTAAGTAATAAATTGTAAATGCCTAATGAATGTACTATATTTTTATTACCACTTCCTTTCCCAGTGAAAAGAAATGGATTGTCTGTATTATAATTTATTAATTTTATGCCTCTAGATTTTATCCATATTAATGTAGAGGGTTTAATTTCCATGCCTTTAAAAACTATTAAGACATCAGGATTGTTTTTAAAAACATAGTTCTTTAATTGATTGTTTATTTTATCTACTATTACACTTATACCTAATCTATAAAAAACTTTATTCCATAATGATTTATTATAATAATTGTTAAATATATTTTTTGCTTTAAAAAATAATAAGTTCTCCTTAAAATACTTTTTTGATAAATACTTTACATAATACCTTTCAATTGCATTATCATCATCCGCTCCAACTATCAATATTTTCATTTTATAATTTCAGAAAGTATCAAAAAATTGATTATATTTTTTCAATCAAAAATAAATCTTTGATTGAGTGTTCATTTTTAGTCCAGTACAATAAAGCTTTTTTTAAATTAAATGTTTTTAAAAAATATTTCAAAATAGATATTGAATTTCTTTTTCTAAATTTTAATAAAAGTGCTTCAATTTCATTTTTTTGTAAAGGGCAATTTTTTGCCTTTAAATATTTTTTTATAATGCTATAGTTATATTCTAGATACAAATCAGATGCAATTTTAGACTCCTGATCTCCATGAATTCTACAATACACTAATCCTGATGGCATTTCAACAACATCATATTTCGCTGCTATTCTATACCAAAAATCATTATCACTTACATTTCTCAACTCAATAAATCCTTTTTCTTTCTTAAATATATCTGTTCTTATTATGGAAGATGATGGCCCATAATCCAATAAACCACGAATAAAAAAGTGACAATGATATGCTTCATATGAATTATAGATACAAATTGAAGAGCCTTTTCTAGAAGTAATACCAAAAGCAGCTGTTGGATTATTTTCCATTATATCAACCATAACTTCAATGGTATTAGGAAAAATATAATCATCACTATCTACATACTTGAGGTATTTCCCAGTTGCATATCCTGCAGCTTTATTTCTATTGGGATAATCGCCTATATTACTACTATTTAAATATACAGTTATCCTAGTGTCTCTTTTTTCAAATGATTTAGCTATAGAATAAGTATTATCTACAGAACAGTCATCTACAATAATCAGTTCTATGTTATTGTATGTGGAA
>CANICR010000073.1 GCA_947466405.1 Chitinophagaceae bacterium
GCCGGGAAAGTCCCTAATAACGCCATCGCCTTCAAATGCAAACAAATGATCAACCATGCGATCCATAAAATAACGGTCATGGCTAACTATTAAAATGCATCCAGGGTATTCTAATAAAAATTCTTCCAGCGTTCTTAATGTTTGTAAATCCAAATCATTGGTAGGTTCATCCAGCACTAAGAAATTCGGATTTAAAAATAACACACTCATTAAATGCAATCTTCTTTTTTCCCCACCGCTTAATTTACTAAGCAAAGTATATTGTTGTTCGCCACTAAATCCAAACTTCTCCATAAATTGGCTAGCAGAAATCTTACTTCCATCAGCTAAAGGAAAAAATTCAGCCATTGATTTTACATATTCAATAGCACGTTTATCTTCTTTATAGATCAAGCCTTCTTGGCTAAAATTTCCAAAAACTACTGTATCTCCATGATTTATTTTACCATTATCGGGCTCCTCCAATTGTAAGGCTATTTTTAAAAATGTAGATTTTCCTACGCCATTTTTTCCAACAACGCCAATCCTTTCTCCTCTTTTGAAAGTGTAATCAAATCCTTTCATAATAACAAGATCACCATAGCTTTTGTTGACCTTCTTCATTTCAAGAATTTTACCTCCAAGCCGTGTCATTTTCACTTGCAAACTTACTTCCCCCACTTCTTTTTGTTGCTTTACCCTGTCTTCAACTTCTACAAATGCATCTTGGCGACTTTTACTTTTGGTCGTTCTTGCTTTTGGTTGCTTGCGCATCCATTCTAATTCCTTCCTAAAAATATTTTTATCTTTTTGAAGTTCACTTTGTTGAATTTCTACTCTCAGGCTCTTCTGCTCAAGAAAATAATCGTAATTGCCTGTATAAATAAAAACTTTTTCTTCGTCTATTTCCACGATTTCATTACAAACTGCGTCTAAGAAATATCGATCATGTGTTACAAGTAATAATGTAATTTTTTGAGCGTCTAAATATTCTTCCAGCCATTCAATCATCGAAACATCAAGGTGATTTGTTGGCTCATCTAAAATTAATAAACATTTTCCTTCGTGTAGCTGAGATTCAATAAGGGCCTGAGCTAGCGCTACTCTCTTTTTTTGACCACCGCTTAAGTTTCCCACTTTTTCATTGAGTTGATGCAAGTTGAGTTTGCCTAATATTTGCTTCAAATCACTTTCAAAATTCCAAGCGTTTAAATCATCTAATTGCGACATTAATTCTGCCAGTTGTTCGTGATTTTCTGAACCATTTTCTAAAAATTCCTCATATTCTTTTACTACTTTAATAACGGGATTGTTTAAACGAAGTACATTGTCCCAAATCGTTTTATTGGCATCAAAATCATTGTCTTGCTGAAGCATCACTGTTTTAATGTCTTTATGAACCCAAACGATACCGCTATCGGCAGTTTCTATACCTGCAATAATTTTCATAAGGGTACTTTTGCCCGATCCGTTTCTAGCAACCAACGCAATTTTATCGCCTTCCTCAATATTTATGGTAATGTTTTTAAATAAAGTCCTAATTCCAAAAGACTTACTAATATTTTCAACTGAAGCATAGTGCATAAATGCAAATATACCGCTACAGCTTAGTTTAATGGTAAGTTTATGAAAACAAGTTTAGAATTCTCTTAAAATTGAGTCATTTTAATTTCTAATAGGCCGTATCTACAATTTAAACAAACAAAAATTACTATCTTAGCACGCTATTTCTATTACTTATAAACAACGAATAAAGCCTTTTAAAATGAATCTCATAAAGACTTTTATTATAACAATATTATTCTTAATTGTTATTCCTCATATCGCCAATGCACAATCTAATTTATTAGAGATAAATGACATGTCGACGATTAATGTAGACTCTTACACCGATGCTCAAATTTTATCATTAATAAAAAAAGCGGCTGATTTGCAAATAGGCGAAGATGAGATTTATACTATTGCAAAAGAAAAGGGATTGCCAGATATAGAGGCGATGAAATTAAAAAATAGAATTGAAAGCCTCAACCCTTCGAAAAATAAATCAGAAAAAAGAAATGATGATGTTGTAGAGGAGACTATTAGAACATACGACAGTAGTTCTTCGCCTATGCAAGAAAATAAAAGAGAATTAAGCGTTTTCGGTTCGGAGTATTTTCAAAAAAACAGTATGGTTTTTGAACCAAATCTTCGCATTGCTACTCCGGGATCATATATTTTAGGCCCTGATGATAAAATAAATCTTAATGTTTTTGGGGTAAGTGAAAAAAGGTATACTTTAAGAGTTAATGAAGAAGGGGATATTTATATAACAAATGTTGGTCCAATCTATGTGAATGGACTCACTATAGAACAGGCGACACAAAAGATTAAAACAAAATTGGCAAGTACTATTTATCATGCAATTAGCTCTGGTCAGACGCAAATCAATGTTTCTTTGAGTAAAATAAGAAGTATTCGAGTTACTGTAATTGGGCAAGCTTTGAAGCCAGGAACATATACAGTTTCATCATTAACCACATTGTATAATTTACTTTATCTATGTGGCGGACCTGGTCCATTGGGTACATATAGAGAAATTGAAATAATTAGAGGAAATGCTGTAAAAAGAGTATCGGATATTTATGCCTTTTTAGTAAATGGGAATCAAAAAGATAATATCTTACTTGAAGAAGGGGATGTGGTTAGAATACCGTATTACAAAAATATGATTTCCGTTTCGGGTAATGTTAAACGTGAGGGAAAATTTGAGTTGCTAGAAAATGAAACATTTAGTAAAATAATAGAACTCTGTGGAGGGTTTACAGAAAATGCATATAAGACAGCTGTATCAGTGAATAGAATTACCGATTCTGGAAAAACTATTATTGATATAACGAAAAGTCAGTTTGATTCCTTTGTCGCTAATAGTGGAGATGAATATTTTATTAGAAAAAACGCAGAAAAATACTCAAATAAGATTTCAATAACCGGCTCTGTCGTAAGGCCTGGTAATTATGAATTAATTAAGGGAATGACGCTTAAGGATTTGATTGAAAAAGCAGGTGGATTAACCGGTGATGCTTATACTAAAACTACTTCAATATTTAGATATCAATACAATAGAACACCAGCATTGTTGAATGTGAATTTGGATTCCGTTTTATTTCACGATAAAAACATAGAATTAAATAATGATGATTCTGTTTCGATTTCTTCATTGTTTGATTTTAAAGAAAGTGTGTTTATTAAAGTTGAAGGAAATGTTAGAAAGCAAATAAAAATTATATGGAGGGATGGAATGACATTGCAAGATGCTATATTAATGGCAGGAGGATTAACTGAGTCTGGCGATTCTAATAAGATAGAAGTGTCTAGTAGAGTTATTAATGCAAATATTAGTCAGAAAAATCATCTTGAGACAGAATCAAGGTTGATAAGCCTATCTAACAACATAATGCTTCAGCCGTACGATATTATTATAGTAAAAGCAGCTGCAGGATATGTATCTCAGCGATCTGTAATGATTTTAGGAGATGTTAAATTCCCAGGCAAATACATACTCCAAAAAAGTGGCGATAAATTGGCAGATCTTTTAAAAAGAGCAGAAGGGTTTAGGGCTTCAGCGGACAGCAGCTCGGCAACGATCAGGCGTATTTCAAAATCAAATCTATCTATTAAGGAAAGAGAAGCTTTATTTCAAAGAGTATTAAATCTGAGTAACGATCGGTTGTCTTCAAATGATAATTTGCGAAATGAAATATATAAGAGCTATGAGTTGGTAAGCGCTAATCTTAGTAAAGCATTATCAAAACCAAACTCTCCAGAAAATCTTATATTAGAAGATGGTGACATCATTAACATTGAAAAAAACTCAAATCTGGTAAAGATTTCCGGAGAAGTATACTATCCTACTATCATTCCGTATAGTAAGAAAAGAAGCATTAAGTATTATATTAGGCAAGCCGGAAATTATATGCCTTCAGCAAGAAAGTCAGGTGTCCTAGTAATATATCCAAATGGAAAAGCAAAGTCAGTTAAAAAAATATTTTGTTTTAAATCGTACCCTAAAGTAACATCTAGATCGGAAGTGTTTATACCACAAAAGAACAAAAGTAATCGAATGAAAATTAGCCCTAGTGAATTAGCTGTGATTGTCTCTGCACTTGGAGTTGTCGCTAATGTGCTGATAAGCGCTAAGATATTGTAAACGTTTATTAACGTCGAAGGGTAATAGTGAAAAATATTTTAAAATGGAAAACGAAATTTTATCAAAAGAAAATCAATCAGAAGTGAAATCAGGCACTTCGGCTTTTTTATTTTTAGTAGGTAAAATTAAAAAGAAGTGGCTATTGTTTTTATTTGTTGGGTTGATATTTGGCTTGCTAGGTATTTTTTATGCAAGTAAACAAGAGCCTACTTATGAAAGTAGATTAACATTTGCATTAGATGAAGGAGAAGAGTCAGGTTTATCTGGCGCCCTTGGATTAGCAGCTCAATTTGGCATCAATATAGGCGGTTCAAAAAGCGTATTCAATAATGATAACATTGTTGAGATAATGTTAAGCAGAAGAGTATTAGAAAGTGTATTACTATCAGTAGATACATTTAATAACAAGCCCTATACTCTTATTGAATACTATCTAGATCACTCCTCATTAAGAGATAATAAGTCAGATAAAAATCCTTACAAGAGTGTACATTTCTTACCAGAACAAAACAGAGCGTCGTTTTCTTATCGTCAAGATAGTATTCTGTATTGTATGTATAATTTATTTCACAATAAATTTGTCAGCGCTCAACGAAAAGATAAAAAGCTAAGCATCTACGAACTTAAAGTGGTAAGTTTTGATGAGCGATTTACCAAAATATTTACAGATAAGCTCGAATCTCAAACTAGTATGTTTTATACAGATGTTTGTAGTAAAAAAGCTAAAAACACGTTAGATATTTTAGAAGAAAGAGTCGCCTCAATGAAAAATAATATTTCAACAAGTATTTCTAATCGAGCAGCTATTCAAGATGCCAATATAAACCCTGCCTTTGTTTCTGCTCAAGCACCGTTACAAAAACAACAAGCTAATATTCAAGTGTATGGCGCAGCATATGCAGAATTGTTCAAAAATTTAGAAATGGCAAGATTTCAATATTTAAAAGGTATGCCGTTCATGCAAATCATTGACGCTGCCGACTACCCAATGCAAAAAAACAAAGTCAGTAAACTTAAAATGGGATTATTTTTTTCTTTCCTTGCTATGTTTATTTTGGCATTTATGTTGGGGGTTTTTACTTATAAAAAGATGATGGCATAATTCGCAATCCAATTCGAAAGTATTTTCAACAATTTCCGGGTTATATATAATCACATGATTAAATTCATTACATCATTAAAATTGATTTTTAAAAATAGTATTTTAAAAATTAGCAAGAATGTAATATGGCTTCTTGGATTAAATATTTTCATTGCGGGGAGTCAATTTTCTGCATATGCTATTATTAGCAGAAATCTTGGTAAAGAATATCTAGGTGTTTGGGCATTAGTGATTGCCACAACTACAATAGGTCAAATAAGTAGTTTTGGGTTTAGTAGCGGCCTTATTAGGTATATTCCAGAACTGTTGGTTAATAATCGTAAATCTGAGCTGTCTAAAATGGTAAGCACAGTAAATTTTTCGAATTTATTAATCTCTTTGCCTGTATTGTTTATTTTATTTTTTCCTGCAAAACTTTATGCAAAGCATTTATTAGACACACAGTATTATCATGTATTTGAATTGTCCATTGTTTGGGTAATGATAGGGATGTTTATTAATAATCTCTTTTCTGCGTATAGTGCTATATTCGACGGATTTCAAAAGTTTTACACTAGGTGTATTATACAAATTTCTGGATGGGTAATATTTTTAATAGGAATTATAATACTTATGCCAAAATTTGGTCTCCAAGGAGTTGCTATAGCTTTTTTGTTGCAAAGCATTTGGCAATATTTTATGGCTGTCATTATCTTGATACAACAAAAAATAATTAAAAATCCATTCTCGATTTATTTTGATAAAAAATCTTTTAAATTAATTTCTTCTTTTGGACTTAAATCACAATCTATAAGCGTATTGGTTATTTTTTTTGATCCTGTAATAAAATATTTTATTACCAAAAATCTAGGATTGACTGCTACGGCTAATTTCGAATTGTCTAATAAAATCGTTTTGCAAGTCAGGAATTTATTAGCAAGTGCAAACCAGGTCTTAATACCAAAGTTTGTATTACATAAAAAAAATTATACGCATCGATCATATTTTGAGAAAGTGATGAAAAAAAATCTTGTTATTTCTATAACACTCGGAGTCTTTATTTGTCTGATTTCACCTTTCATGAATGTATTTCTCTTGAATAGATTTGATAAAGACCTAATGGTTTGTATAATTCTTATTAATTTTGGATGGGTGTGCAACATGATCACATCAGTTCATTATAATGCTTCCATCGGACTTGATAAATTAAATAAACTTATTATTGTCCATCTAATATATGCGGTCACTGCCATTGTAGGATATTTAATACTTCAACAATTTAGCCATCTAAAAACACTCTTTTATTTTGTGCCAGCCTTGTCTTTATTTCTGGGTAGTTTATATAATTCATTCAGCTTATCGAAGGTATTGCCAAGTTCAAGCTCTTGGTTAAAATCGGGATTATTTTTATTTTTCACATTGATGTCCTTTGGTGTGATATTAATTCCTTTTTCTTCAATTACAAAAGCCGTATTAATTGTTTCTTTATTTTCTATTATATATTGCATGATTATTTGGTTAAAGTATAGGAAAAATATTTTAAAAGAATTCGTATAACACAAAAATAAAAATGGTAAAAACTATTTTGTACAATATATTTAAAAGAGTAGGTCAGCTATTAGGATTGGATATCAGAAGATTTCCTACAAGTAACCAAAGGAATCTCATTAATTACTTGACAAAAAATCAGATTGATTATTGTTTTGATGTTGGAGCTAATATTGGACAATATGGAAAATATATTCGTTCAATAGGTTTTAAAGGTAAAATCTTTTCTTTTGAACCTCAACAAGAAGCTTTTCAAAAGCTATTAAAAATATCAAAACGTGATTCCTTATGGCAAGTATATAATCTAGGAATTAGCAATATTGATGGCATAGCTAAGATTAATATCTCAAAAAATTCCGTTAGTAGCTCTTTGTTAGATATTGAAGAAAAACATACTAGCGCTGCACCGGATTCAAAGTATATTGGAGTCGAAGATATTTCTGTTTCAAGAATTGATACCTTTATTAAGGAACAAAAACTGACCAATAAAATATTTTTAAAAATCGATGCTCAAGGTTTTGAGTCACTAATTTTAGAAGGTACAGCGCATTCTATTAGTCAGGTATATGCATTGCAAATTGAAATCTCATGCGTTTCGTTATACAAAGGTGAAATGCTTTTAAATGAAATGAAAGATTATATCGAATCAAAAGGATTTTATCTTTCTTCAATAGAAAGCGTTTTCACAGATGTAACAGATGGAAGACTCTTGCAAGTAGAAGCTGTTTTTCTTCGTGAAATAAATAATTTAAACCCATAATGTGAATTTGAAGATTTCAATAATTACTGTTACAAAAAATAGTGAACAATTCTTAGAAGAAACTATTGAAAGTGTAATTACTCAGTCCTATAAAAATATAGAATATATAATTATAGATGGCAAATCGACTGATGGCACTATTGATATCATAAATAAACATTTAAACAATATTGCTTATTATCATAGCGAAGCTGATGATGGAATGTATGAAGCTATTAATAAGGCACTTGCTGCAGCAACAGGAGACTATATACTTATCTTGAATTCGGATGATATACTCGTAAATCAGGATGTTATATATAATGTCGTTAAAGAAATAAACGTTGAAAAGTCGAATTGGTATTATGGAAATATAATCAACCATAAAGATTCGATAATTAAAGAACGCAAGGGCTTTAAGGTAGGGTATATAGAATTACTGCTTTCAACACATGGAACATTTGTTCCTCATCCCTGTTTTTTTATTTCTAAACAATTGAATATAGAATTAAAAGGGTACAATACAAATTATAAATTCGCTTCGGATTATGATTATATATTAAGGGCCTTAAAAAGTGGAAATGGAAGATATATAAAAATGGCAATAACAATA
>CANICR010000074.1 GCA_947466405.1 Chitinophagaceae bacterium
AAAAGCTGCTGAATCATTAGGAATATCCGCTACCGTTATTCAAGAAAAAAATTTACTGATTACGGGTGATGAATTTCCTTTCGGGCAAATTGTACAAAGTGAAGCTAGGTCTTGTTGGGAAAAAGCAGATTCAAAATATGATATCAAACAATTAGAAAAAGAAGTAGAGGCATTTAACCTCGATAATGTATTATTTAAAAAAGGACTATCGGTAATGCCTATTTGCTTTGGAATTTCTTTTACTAAAACACCCATGAATCAGGCTAGAGCATTGGTGCATATTTATACAGATGGAAGTATTAATATTAGCACAGGTGCTGTGGAAATGGGACAAGGGGTAAATACAAAAATGATTCAGGTAGCAGCTTCTATTTTTTCAATTTCACCTGAACTCATAAAATTAAATACAACAAATACATATAGAATTGCTAATACTTCTCCGTCTGCTGCTAGTGCAACTGCAGATCTTAATGGCAGAGCTGTTCAGGTTGCATGCGATTTGTTGCTGGAAAGATTAAAGGGCGTTGCCGCTGATTCTTTAAAATGTGATGTTGCGGATATTTTGGTAAAAGACGAAAAGGTTTTGGTTAAAGGGAAAGAATCGTCCATGAATTGGAAAGATTTAATTATGGCTGGATACTTGAAGCGAATCAGTCTAAGTGAACATGGGCATTATGCAACCCCTGGTTTACATTTTGATATGACTAAAGAAAAAGGCCATCCTTTTGCTTATCATGTTTTTGGTACAGCAATTACAACGGTTACCATTGATTGTGTGAGAGGAATTTATGAATTAGATGCCGTTCGAATTGTGCATGATTTTGGGAAAAGCATGAATCAGATGATCGATAAAGGACAGATTGAAGGAGGATTGGTTCAAGGTATTGGATGGATGACAATGGAAGAAATTGTTTTTGACAAAGAAGGTAAGTTAAAAAGTAACGCCCTGTCTACTTATAAAGTACCTGATATCTATTCAGTACCCAAAGAGATAGAAATTGATTTTTTAGAAACTCAAAATGATAATCTCGCCATATTCAGATCAAAGGCTGTTGGAGAACCACCGTTAATGTATGGTATAGGAACATTTTTTGCACTTAGAAATGCAATAAAATCATTTAACCCTACTAGTGATATTGGCTACTCGGCTCCAATGACGCCAGAAAAAGTATTGCTTGGTTTGTATCAATCGAAAAATGTCTGACATTAATCACATATTCAGTAATCGCTGTTGGGTTCAAGGAAAGTTGCAGCCTGCTACTGTACATTGTAAAAATGGACAAATCATTGCTATTGATTTTTTTAAGTCGGATAATGCTACGGATGTTGGAGAAGATATTTTGATGCCTGGCATAATAGATGCACATGTTCATGTAAACGAACCCGGTAGAACATCGTGGGAAGGTTTTGAAACAGCAACAAAAGCAGCCGCTGCAGGAGGCATCACCACCATTGTTGACATGCCCTTAAATGCAAGTCCTGTTACTACTAATATTACTGCATTGAATGAAAAAATTGATGCAACTAAAAATAAACTGACTGTACATGTGGCCTTCTATGGAGGCTTGATTCCTGAAAACTCATCACATCTAGAGCAACTGCTTCAATCTGGAATATCCGGTATAAAATGCTTTTTAGTACATTCAGGAATTGACGATTTTCCAAACGTTACAAAAATTGAATTGGAAGCCGCAATGCCTGTAATAGCAAAAAATAAAATTCCTTTATTAGCTCATTGCGAAATTCATGATACATTAATAGATACAGGATTAGCATCAGATACAGGCAATTATGTAAAATATTTAGAAAGCAGGCCTAAGAAATGGGAAAATGATGCAGTAGCAATGATGATTGACTTGTGTAGAAAATACAACTGCCCTATACATATAGTACATGTTTCCTCCGCAGAAGCTATTCCTTTAATAGCTGCGGCAAAAAGAGAAGGATTGCCTATTACAGCAGAAACCTGCGCACACTATCTGTATTTTAATGCAGAAAATATACCAGACAATAAAACAATCTTTAAATGTGCTCCACCAATTCGAGAGAAAAGTAATAATGATATTTTAAAAAAAGCATTACTTGATGGGGTGCTCGATTTCATTACAACAGATCATTCTCCCGCACCTCCTGCTTTAAAAGAAATTAATTCTGGTGATTTATTGAAAGCATGGGGTGGTATTGCAGGTTTGCAATTTCTACTATCTTCTGCTTGGACTTCTTTAAAAAATAGCATGTCCTTAGAAAAGTTTATTCCATTATTAACACTGCATCCGGCAAAGTTTTTAAAAACAACTTTTAAAGGGGAAATAAAAGTAGGAAATGACGCAGATTTAGTAATATGGTCACCGGAAGAATTTTCGGAAGTAAAGTCCTCTGACGTTTTACATCGGTATGATATTTCACCTTATGTTGGGCAACAGCTATTTGGCGTTGTAAAAAAAACAATCGTTGCGGGTCAGTTAGTCTATCATGATAAACAGGTAGAAGATAAAATAAAGCCAGGACGTGTTGTTTTGCATAAATAATCAATAGTCAAATAAGTAAATTTCAATCAAAAAATATATATTGCACGATGGCATTTGTACAAGTTAAAGAAATAATTAAAACAGCTCCCGCTTTTGCTAGTATGTCTGATTTGGCTGCTGAAAAACTAGGTGGTAAAGTATTATTTGCTACTGATGATTTTTTTGCTGAAAAAGAAAACTTAATCAAGGCTGGTAGAGGTATTTTTATTACAGATAAATATACTGATAATGGAAAATGGATGGATGGGTGGGAAAGTCGGCGTAAAAGAACTGCTGGTCATGATTGGGCAGTAGTAAAACTTGCCACTCCTGGAAAAATAACTGGGTTCGATATTGATACAAACTTCTTTTTAGGGAATCATCCTCCTAATGCTTCTATAGAAGCTGCTAATATAAAAAATGATCAATCAATAACAGATTGGGATAGCCATTCAATTGAATGGAAAGAAATTTTGTCAAAATCTCCTTTAGATGCAGGGAGTCAGAATTTTTACGAGGCTAGTAATCATGAAATATTTACGCATGTTAGGCTGCATATTTATCCTGATGGTGGCGTGGCAAGATTGCGTGTTTATGGAGAAGTATTTAAAAACTGGGAAGAAGTGAGCGAAACGCAGGAATTCGATTTACTCGCGGCAATCAATGGGGGAAAAGCATTGGCGTGCAATGACATGTTTTTTAGCGATATGAGTAATCTAACTATGCCGAATAGGGGCACTAATATGGGAGATGGCTGGGAAACAAAAAGAAACAGAACTCCAGGAAATAGAGATTGGGTTATTTTGCAATTGGCTACAAAAGGAAGCATAGAAAGAATAATAGTAGACACTTGCCATTTCAAAGGAAACTATCCGGATAGTTGCATGATTGAAGCTTGCTCATCTTCCATAAACCAAGATGTGCTAGATGGGAAAGTTGAATGGAAGGTAATATTGCCTAATCAAAAACTAAAGGCTGATAATGAACATGAGTATAAGGCTGAAATTATTAATAAAGGTTCGTATACCCATGTTAGATTAAATATTTATCCAGACGGAGGCATTAGTCGATTAAGGATTTTTGGAAAAAAATAAAATAAAAAATGATTGGAATAGGATTACTTGTCATGCTTTTCGTTGTTCTGGTTATGTTAATAATCATGACTTATTATTTACGGGAAGTAAGTCGTCAAAATGAAACTGATCATGTAGAAGAAGTTACTGAACCGGCCAATAAGATAAAAATCCTCAATACTCAAACTTACATTTATACTGGTATTATTCTTACAAGTATTGCAATTGTTGTAGTCATTTATCTTTTAGTAAAAGGCACACCCTGGGAAAGCCATTTAATGGAGTGGATGAATATCGTGGTAAGATGGATGCATATTACTTTTGGGATTGCTTGGATAGGCGCTTCTTTTTATTTTGTTTTTTTAGAAAACGCACTAAATCGTACTAAAGACTTAAGAGATGAGCTGGCTGGAAATTTATGGGCGGTACATGGTGGAGGTTTTTATTATCTTGAAAAGTATAAAGTTGCTCCCAAAAAAATACCTAAAGATTTACACTGGTTTAAATATGAGGCCTATTTTACCTGGGTTTCAGGATTCTGTTTATTATTTATAGTATATTATTTCAATGCTTCAGCGTTGCTGATTGATAAAAATATTATGGATATCACGCCACTAACGGGCGTGGGTATTGGCGTTGGCTCATTTATAGTTGCATGGGTACTATATGATTTACTTTGCAAATCGCCAATCGGTAAAAAGAGTATTCCCTTTACGATTATTGGAACTTTAATAGCAATTGGCTTTGCTTATTTTTATACAAAAGTATTTGCACCAAGAGCAGCGTATATTCACTTTGGGGCAATGCTTGGGTCAATAATGGTTGCCAATGTTTTTTTTGTAATTATTCCTTCGCAGAAGGCTATGGTTAAGGCGGCCAGGGCAAATCAACCATTAAACCCTGAATTGGGAAAAAATGCAGGTAGTCGTTCTTTGCATAATAATTATTTTACATTGCCCGTACTATTTGTAATGATTAGCAATCACTTCCCCAGCACTTTTGGATATAAGTATCCCTGGTTGATTCTATCTTTGATTACTTTAGGAGCAGCCGGTGTAAAACATTACCTCAATTTAAAAGAAAAAGGACAATTGTCGGTTTGGGTAATGCCTGTATCTGTTTTGATTTTATTAGGGGCTGCATTTATTTCAGCGCCACCTAAAAATCCAGGAGAATGCAATGAAGTTATTTCTATCAATGAAGTCACTCAAATTGTAAATAAAAGATGCATTACTTGCCACTCGGCAACTCCTACAGATGAGTTTTATAAAACAGCCCCCAATGGAGTAATGTTTGATACACCTGAATCAATTTTCAAAAAGAAAGATTTGATAATGCAAAGAGTGGTCATCACGAAAACAATGCCACAAAACAATAAAACCAATATCACCCAAGAAGAAAGAGATAAAATAAGGTGTTGGATAGAACAAGGAGGATCAACTAAATAGAATATATTTTGTAAGTTAGTGTATAAAAAAAAGGCAATGACAATATTGGATTTTAATAATTTACCAAAAACTTCGCAGGAAAGCTTGTTGACAGAATGTTGCGGATCTGCTAATTGGGTGGCTTTGATGTTGAAATCATTGCCGTTTAAAAATGAAGCTCATTTAATGGAAGTGTCAAATGAATGTTGGTATAATCAGTGCTCTTCATCAGATTGGCTAGAAGCATTTACACATCATCCAAAAATCGGAGATGTGAAAAGTTTAACCGAAAAATTTGCATCAACATCTCACCTAACGGGTAAAGAACAATCTGGAATAGAGGTAGCATCAAAAACAGTAATTGAAAAATTAGCAAAAGCTAATCAGGAGTATGTATCTAAATTTAATTTTATTTTTATCGTATGCGCTACCGGGAAATCGGCTGGTGAAATGCTTCAATTACTAGAGGACAGATTGCAAAATACAGTCGAAGAAGAATTGTCTGTTGCCATGGGGGAACAACAAAAAATTACCTTACTTCGTTTTAAGAAAAATATATCTTCAGCCGAATGGCCTAATGCATTTATTAGTCAAATCACCACCCATGTATTAGATACAACAATTGGCAAGCCTGGAAAAGACATTATGATTCAATTGCAAAGAATAAATAATGGTGTATGGCAAACCTTTGCGCAAGGGATTACCAATGCCGATGGTAGAATTGCTGATTTGTTGCCAGCATCAAATATCCTTTCTTCAGGTAATTACAAAATGGTTTTTAATACAGCTCATTATTTTAATCAAATGAAAGTAAAAGCATTTTATCCTTCAGTTGAAATTCATTTTACAACAATTGACAGCAGTCATTATCATGTTCCATTATTATTAAATCCTTATGGCTATTCTACCTATAGGGGAAGTTAACGATATCAAAAAGCAAAATTAAATTTCATGAATTCATCAATTTCAGTTGCTAAAAAGAAGCAGCTATTCGACAAATTAAAAAAAGCAAATACCGAATTTCAAAAAATATATCCAGGAGATCGTTCCGATCGGCAACCTGTTCATACGGTATATGGCGGAGCTAATTTGTTTAAGCAAGATTCCGCAAAGGTACTTGGTAATAGAGCATTAGAAGCTTTTAAAACATATGCACCAGACTTTATCACTTTTGGTAAAATATTTGGTTTGGAAGGTGTTCATGAAATATCAGCAAAAAAATCAAATGAAGCAATTGAAAAGGAATACAATAAACTATCTGCTGAACAAAAGAAAAAACATCCTGCAAGAATTTCCATAGAAGTGTATAATAAGGTGTTTAAAAAACTTCAGGCGGAAGCAATTGAAGATTTTCGAATTGATTTTGAAGATGGTTACGGAAATAGAAGTAATGAAGAAGAAGATAATACCGCAATGCAGGCTGCAGAAGAAGTAGCAAAAGGAATGAAGAAAAATACATTACCCCCTTTTATTGGTATACGAATCAAGCCTTTTACAGAAGAAATGAAAGAAAGGGGATTAAGAACACTTGATATTTTTGTTACAACCTTGATTAAATTAACTGGTGGAAAACTGCCAAATAATTTTATCGTGATGCTGCCTAAAGTTACTATTCCTGAACAAGTAAGTGCTTTGGTTGGTTTTTTTGAAATAATGGAAGCACAACTTAAATTAAAAAAAGGGACATTGAAAATGGAAATGATGGTTGAAACCACTCAATCAATCATGGATGCTAATGGAGAGAATCCTTTATTGAGATTTATTAAAGCTAGCAAGGGACGCTGTATTGCAACTCATTTTGGAACCTATGATTACACCGCTTCATGCAGTATTACTGCCCGTTATCAGGAAATGAATCACCCTGTTTGTGATTTTGCGCATCACATGACAAAAGTGGCTTTAGCACATACTGGTATATGGCTATCTGATGGAGCTACCAATACGATGCCGATTGGACCTCATCGTGGAACAGGATTAACACCTAAGCAATTAAAAGAAAACAGTACTACCGTTCATCGTGCATGGAAAAAAGGATACGATCATATACGACATTCTTTATGGAATGGATATTACCAGGGATGGGATTTAAATCCTGCACAGTTGCCTATGCGCTATACTGCTGTGTTTTCGTTTTTCCTGGAGAGCTATGATGATGCGGTGGAAAGACTAAAAACTTTTGTTGAAAAGGCTGCAAGAGCAACACTGATAGGTGATGTGTTTGATGATGCCGCAACGGGACAAGGATTATTAAATTATTTTTTAAGGGCATTGAATAGTGGTGCAATAACGGAAGAAGAAGTACTGGTAACAGGATTAACACTAGATGAAATCCGAGGTAGGTCATTTAAGAAAATACTTGAAAATAGAAAGAAATAATTCTTCATGAAGGTTTGGCAATATATTCAGCAAAAAAAACAGTTATCTATTCGCGTTATTTTGTTGTATGTGCTTGAAAGTAAAGGCAGTTCGCCAGGTCGACAAGGTTTTAAAATGGCGGTGGCATCGGATGGTACTTTTTGCGGCACTATCGGTGGCGGAATAATGGAACATAAATTTGTTGAACTGGCTAAATCGAAGCTAGCTTTACCAATTGATGAACCCCAAGTTGTAAAACAAGTACATGATAAATCGGCTGTAAAAAATCAAAGCGGAATGATTTGCTCCGGAGAGCAAACAATATTTGTATATGAAATTCATCAATCGAATTTGGAGGATATAGACAGGCTGCTTCATTCGCTGAATAACCATAAAAACGGAACACTTGAAATTACTATAGATAACCTTTTATTTAGTGATAACATTCCTAAACAACCTTTTCGCTTAGATATAGCTGAAGACAACACTAGTTTTACTTTGATAGAAAAAACTGGGTATAAAAACATTTTACATATTATAGGTGGCGGGCATTGCGCATTGGCACTTTCGGAGTTAATGTATAAAATGGATTTCTATATCCATGTGTATGATGAAAGACATGGTCTGAATACAATGGAGGAAAATCGGTATGCTCATGAAAAACATATAGTAGACTCTTATT